>JAYFRX010000121.1:0-7211 GCA_040946945.1 Burkholderia sp.
CCAGCGTCGTACATCAGCGCGTCAACACTGATGCGCGTGTTCTGGATCAGATCGCGCATCGGAAGCCACAACTGTTCGTGCTCGGCAAAGCTGGCGCGCAGGGCCTCGTGCTCCTGTTTGCCGACGAACGTCAGCGGCAACTTGGCGCGACGCCCTGGTTTCTTGGTAGGCTTCATCTCGGCGGTTCTCCTGTTCTGGAGCTTGGTCTTGGAAACCCGATTCTCTCGGATTCTTGCGGGAACTGCCGCCTTCAACCTTCAAACTATTTTTGGGACACCGCCCAACCTGTCTTCCGCGCCATCTGCTATCGCATCCATTTTTCAAAGAGCAAGAGTCAACCCGCTTTCCCAGACGTCTGCAACATCCCTGTCACCATTACCACAAGGCTCGGCAGACTTGTGTATAAAGAGGTGGATTCAGCCAGCCATGCGCTGGATGGTCGGCGTTTACGGCGTCGGATAACCGGCTTCGCGGAAGGTTTCGATGATCACGCGGTGCACGTCGCAATAGACCTGCCAGTAGGTGGCGGGCGGCGTGTTGGGGCGCACGAACAGCAGCGGGCCCTCGGGCGTGAGCTGCAGGATGCCGATATCGGGCGCGGGCACCGTCATCACGTTCGGGATCTTCGTGATCGCCGCGCGTAGCTTCCCGATTGCCTCGGCCGGGTCGACGCCGTTGGCGATCTTGGAGGTCAGGTCCACGCGCCGATGCGGCGTCGCGCTGTAGTTGGCGATGTTGTCCGAGAAGATTTTGTTGTTGCCGACGATGGTTACCACGTTGTCGCCGGTCAGGATGGTGGTGCTGAACAGGCCTAGCTCCTTGACGGTGCCGGTCACGCCGGCCGCCGCGATCGAGTCGCCGACCTTGAACGGGCGCAGCACCTGCAGGAACACGCCGGCCGCGAAGTGGGCCAGCAGGCCGCCCCAGGCGGTGCCGACCGCCAGGCCGATGCCGGCCAGCAGAGCCGCGAAGGAGGTGGTCTGCACGCCGAACACCTGCAGGATCGCGAGGATCAGCACGATCGTCAGCAGCACGCTGACCACCGACGAGAGGTAGTAGGCCAGCGTCGTGTCGACTTTGCCGCTGCGCTCCACGAGCCGGCTCAAGAGGCGCGTGGCGAGGCGGATCAGCCAGCGGCCGACGATCCACAGCGTGATCGCGGCGATTACCTTGAGGCCGAAGTCGAGGCCGCGCGTCATCAGGAAGTGCTGAGCGGTTGCGAGATCGAGCATGGGTTCTCCGAGTGGGAAATCGGGGCGCGACATGCGCCCGGCTGGCCTTTATACCTCGCCCGGCGCGTACGCGGCAACCCGGCCTCGCTGTCCCGCGCGGGCCGGCGGCGGTGCCCCGCATGCCGCTTCAGCCGCGGCGGAAATGATTACCGTTGTTGCCGTTGCGCGGCGTGCGCGGCACGAAGGGAAACTGCGTGACCTCGCCGTGGCGCGAGACGATTGCGGTGCTTTGGGGAATCTCCTCCCAGGCGTCTGGCAGGTCGACCAGCGGCTCGGAGAGCACCAGAAAGCCGTCGTCGCCGACCGCGACGATGCGCGCGGATGGTCGGGATAGAGTTCGTGCAGATGGCGAAACGAGGTGCTGTGGAACAGCGTGCGCGACTGGTGCGCGCTCGAGTAGCGCACCGCGACCACCTGCTCGCCGTCGGTGGCGCAAACGGGCAGCGCTACACCATGCTGGGCCTCGGTTTCCTCGATGAGGCCTGCCATCCGTTCCAGTGCCGGCAGCGGCGTGTGATCGAGCCCGAAGGTCAGCGCCAGGTGGAACATCACCTCGAAGTCCATCGAGCCCTCGACAGAGGGGAACAGCGCGGGATCGATGCGCATCATCAGGTCGTGGCGCAGCCGATGGTAGCGTCGGATTAGGCCGTTGTGGACGAACAGCCAGCGGCCGTGGCGGAACAGATGGCAGTTGCTTTCCTGGATAGGCGTGTCGGTGGCGGCGCGGGATATACGCGACGAAGTGTGGCGAGTCGATCGCGCTCGGGGCGGCCGTACCAGCCGATGCCGAAGCCTTTGCCATTGGTGGTGGGGTGGCGCCCAGGCGCGAGTGCAGGCTCGGGTCGATCAGCGAATGACGGGCACGGAACAGGACGGTTTCGAGCGGGATCGGGTTGCCGGCATAGGCGAGCCAGCGGCACATGGGATTCCTCCTGCAAGACGCGTTGCGTTCTCGACATTCGTTGCGCAGTACCGCGGCGGGCATCCTGCCCGGAACGGGACAGGATGCCCGACTGACATCAGCGGCCGCGACGAATCACGAAGTCTGCCGAGGTCATAACGAACCCGGCTAGCTTCAGGCGCAGTTGAGAATTCGGGCTGTAGGGCGGAATGTCCACGTGGAAATCGAGGGCGGTGGCGGCCGGCCCGACGCGGATCGGCTGAACATCATGGCCGCGTTCGCGCATGCGCTCGACAAAGCGCTTCCAGATCACGCCGACGATAGAGCACCGTCTCGTCGCTGACCTCGACCGTATCAACGTCGGACGAAAGATTCAGCTCCGTGGAGTGGACCGGCGATACCGCCGATGCGCAGGTACTTCTCGACGTTGTTCATGACGAAATCGAGCCTGGCTTCCAGATGCCTAGGTGTTCCAGGCAGCAGGACGACCAGGCGAAATAGTAGCCGGAGAAGCTCGGATCGATGTTCTTCATGTGTAAGCAGCTCGGGCCGACCGTTTCCCCATGCTGATTTTTCTGCTTCATGATGGGTGCCTTCAAATCGACGGAGGCAACCATGTCGAACGTAGTAGGCCGTACCCATCGCTCGTATGCGCAGTAATTCAAGCTGCAAGTGATCCGGGAGGCGTTGGAGCCCGGCGTGTCGGTATCGGTTGTCGCGCGTCGGCACGACATCAACGCCAACGTCATTCGGATGGCGCAAGCAATATCGAGACGGCAAGCTGGCTGTGCCGGCGCGGGAAGCTGCACCACGCGTATCGAGCGCGGAGCTATTGAGCGTTGACGTGATCGACTCGGCATTGGTCGTGCGGGAACAGCAGTCGGGCGCATCGTTGAACGATGCGAGTCTCGTATCGATACCGGCGCCCGCGTTTGAGATAGAGGTGAAAATCGGCAAATGCGCGTGAAGATTCGCGGACTGTCTACCGAGTATGCCGAAGCGTTCCTGCAGGACTGCCTGAAGTGAGCGCGCTGCCGGCGGGCACCCGCGTCTAGCTGGCCGCAGGCATCGCAGACATGCGCTGCAGATTTCAGGGACTGGCGGCGAAAATTGTGGCGGCTCCAGTTTTTCTAGACACAGATTTGGGGTAAAACGTGTCATCCCAACTGGAGTCTGAGATGTTGAAGAAAATTGACATGCGTGAGGTTGCGCAGGCGGCGACGCAGGGAGCGCGTAGCGCGACCGTAGACGCCGCCTGCGCCGTCGAATTCAAACGATGATCTATCGGGCGCAAACGTGCTGTCGTCTTGCGTTTGTGGCGCGGCGAATCCGTTGACGCCGTTTCTCGCGAGGTCGGCGTAACCGATTGCCGAACTCGAGCAGTGGCGTGAGCTTGCCCTGGCCGGTCTTGAAGTCGGACTGAAGTCACGCCACACCGATGCGCTGGAAGTCAAGCTCAAGGACGCAGTGCCTCGCGTGGGGGAACTGACCATGGAAGTCGAAATGCTGCGGATGGAGCGCGAGCGGAAGGAGCGCCGTCCTTTGATCGTACGGAGGGCGTCGACATGAGAGCCGCGCGATCTCCACGATAGGCAAACCCTTCGGATTGCAGCGGGTGTGTCAGGCGCTCTATTTCCCGCGCGCGACGACCTATGCCGAGCGTGCCAAGGCGCTGAGCAACGTCGCCCAGCTTTGCCCCCATGCGACGCGGTCCGAAGCCCAAGGCGGCGTACCGCCAGCTGCTCGAGGCGATCCGTGCCGATCTAGCTCGTACGCCGTTCGTCGGTGAAGGGGCGCGCCAGGTATGGGCGCGTCTGCGCATCCAGGACGACATCCGCGTGTCCCGAGCTCGTGTCTCGCCGCTGACGCGCGAACACGGCTTGCTTTCGCCCCACCGGCAACCGCAGAAACCGCCCAACGCTCATAACGGTCGAATTGCGACTGATCGACCTAACGAGACTGGAGCCAATCAGCCAAAGGGGTGCGCGAGCAGTTCGGATCGGTCGAAGCTGATGCCGGCCGCGGACTGTCCCTGCGAATGGATCACGGCTCGCAGTACAGGTCGGACGATTTCCGCGCCCCGCTCAAGTTTTGGGGGATTACGCCGAGCTACGCCTTCGTCGCTGAGCCGCAGACCAACGGCGTCGCTGAGCGTTTCAATCGGACCATGAAGGAGCAGGCTATCCACGGGCGTCTGTTCAACCACGTTGAAGAAATTCGTGCTGCCGCCGTCGCGTTCAAGGATCGATACAATCGTCAGGGAACCGAAAGACGATCCGGTCGAGGCCCGATCAGTGCTTACGGTGCGGACAGTTCTCGGTGGTGCAGGAACCGTACATCGCCAGCGAATGCTCCTGCAGCTCGAAGCCGTGCGTCTTGGCGATCGCCTGCTGGCGGTTCTCAATCTCGGCGTCGAAGAATTCCTCGACGCGGCCGCAATCGAGACAGACCAGGTGGTCGTGGTGCGAACCCTCGTTCAGCTCGAACACCGCCTTTCCCGATTCGAAATTGTTGCGCGTGAGTAGGCCGGCCTGCTCGAACTGCGTCAGCACGCGGTATACCGTGGCCAGGCCGATGTCGAGTTGTTCATGCAGCAGGTTGCGATAGACGTCTTCGGCGGTCAAGTGCCGGACCTCGCTCTGCTGAAAAATTTCCAGAATCTTGAGGCGCGGTAGGGTGGCCTTGAGCCCGATATTCTTCAGCTCGGTCGGATTAGTCATGGCTAGGCGTCGCTAGAGTACAATGCCGAGATCCCAATAATACCGGCTTTTCGCCCTGTCAGTCATCTGTGACCCGAGTCGCGCGGCCCGCCCAGCAAATCGGCGAAAGTGACGTATAAGTTTCCCGTATCCCGTTCGCAACATTCAGAGGACCCGCATGCGGAGTGCCATCACTGCTGCCGTCGCTGTCGCCGTCGTTACGCTGGCAGGCTGTTTGTCTTATAACAGCGTCACGCAACGAATAGCGCAGAGCATCACGCCTTACCGCATCACAGTCGTCCAGGGCAATTTCGTCTCACAGGAAAAGGCCTCGCAGCTGCAGGCCGGCATGGCCCGCGAACAGGTCCGCGCGCTGCTCGGCACGCCGCTGCTGGCCGACATGTTCCACGCGGATCGCTGGGATTACCTGTTCTACTTCAAGCGCGGCTCGACCTCGGTGGTCCAGCAACGCGACCTGGTCGTCAACTTCCAGAACGATCGCCTGGCAAGCTGGAGCGGTGCCGACAACCTACCGTCCGAACTCGATTTGCTGGCCGACATCGACGGCAACCGCCGCGGCAAGAAGAAGGCAAAGGCTGCTGCCGCCGCGCCGATGCCGCCGGACTTGGCACCCGCCGCCGCTGCCCCGGCCAACCCGGTGCCGCCCGCTTCGGCCAGCCAGGTCGGCCAGTCCGACGCGAACATCGAGGCCGCGCGCGCGGCAAACCGCGCCGATGCCGGGCGGTTTGCCGCCGGGAGCGAGCCCGGCGACCCAGCCGCAGTCCCAGTTTCGTCGTCCGCCGCAGCCCACCGCGCTGAACGACGACAGCCACAGCCGGTCGGCCCGCAAGGCTCCGAACAGTTGCCGAACCAGCCGCTGACGGTGCTGCCGGCCGATATCTCGGCACCGCCGAATTCGAACTGATCGGGCAGTCTACCCAGACGGGCGGCTTCGGCCGCCCGTCCGTTTCGTTTCCGCCCTCGTCGGTTCCGGATCACGCAGTCGGGCGAAACATTCAAGTTTTCAAGTTCAATCAAGCAGATACGCAACACGACCATGAAAATTGCTATTGCCGGTGCATCGGGCCGTATGGGCCGGATGCTGATCGAAGCGATGCTCAACGATGCCGACGCTACCCTGGTTGGCGTGCTTGGCCGCCCGGGTTCCGCGCACCTGGGCCAGGACGCGGGTGCCTGCCTCGGCAAGCCGACCGGCGTTGCTATCACCGACGACGTCGAGCGCGTGTTCGCCGAGGCCGACTACCTGATTGACTTCACGCGGCCTGACACCACGCTCGGCTATCTCGACGCCGCGCGCCGTCACGGCGTCAAGCTGGTGATCGGCACCACCGGCTTCAGCGAGCCGCAGAAGGCGCAGCTGCGGGAGGCGGCGAGCCAGATCGGCATCGTGTTCTCCGCGAATATGGGCGTGGGCGTCAACGTCACGCTGAAGCTGCTCGAATTCGCCGCCAAACAGTTCGCGCAGGGTTACGACATCGAGATCATCGAGGCGCACCATCGCCACAAGGTCGATGCGCCCTCGGGCACCGCGCTAATGATGGGCGAGACCGTGGCCACCTCGCTGGGCCGCACGCTTGAAGGTTGTGCGGTCTACGACCGCCATGGCACGACCGGCCCGCGCGATCCCTCGACGATCGGCTTAACGGCGATCCGCGGCGGCGATATCGTCGGCGATCACACCGTGCTGTTCGCCGGCATCGGCGAGCGCATCGAGATCACCCACAGGTCCTCGAGCCGCGTCTCGTATGCGCACGGTTCGATGCGCGCGGTGCGCTTCCTGGCCGACATGCCGGCCGGGCTGTTCGACATGCAGGACGTGCTCGGCCTGCGCTGAGCCCCAAGCCGGGGGAGGCCGCGCATGGCGCGACGGAAACCGGCGTAGGCCACTATCTGGCGAGCGGCGATGTCGTCACGCACGGCGTGGCCTGGCTTCTGTTCGCGAGGTCGGTCGCGAGCTGGTGTTTCCTGCTGCTGAAGGCCTGGACGCTGGCGCGCGAAGCGCCAGTGCCCGGGGGCGATTGCCGCGTTCTGGCGCGCCGGCTCGTCGACGAGGGGCTGGCCCCGCGCCCAGCCTGCTTGTGACGCGTGTGGAACGCCAGTGAACGCGTGCTGCGCGCGGTGCCGCCAGGCGACGTGCCGCTCGCAGCGCCGGCTCGGGTTCCGCCTGATGCTGCTGGCTTCGACGCATAGGAAATCCTGATTAGTTACTTGACTCCGAAGCAGCCATGAAATCAAGGTAAGCCGCTGCGCGGCGACTAAAACCGTCGGTATGCAGAAGCGATCGCTCGCAGTGATGTAGGCGCGCGGAAAGCCGAAGATGCTAGAGTCGAATACATCGCCCGCATCGGGGAGGACCTC
>JAYFRX010000122.1:0-7170 GCA_040946945.1 Burkholderia sp.
GACCATGTGGCTGCGCGAAGAGCGACGCCGGCTCGACGAACGGGTCGAGGTCGACGACGCGTATCTGGGCGGGGAACGCTCCGGCGGTAAGGCTGGGCGTAGCGCGCCCGGCAAGACGCCGTTTGTAACGGCCGTGCAGACCTCTGACGATGGCCGTCCTCTGTTCATGCGGCTCTCGCCCGTGCCGGGCTTTACCAAAGCGGCCCTTGAGGTCTGGGCGGCCAGCAGCCTGATGCCCACCGCGTGCGTTGTTTCCGATGGCCTGTGGTGTTTCGACGGCGTGACGCAAAAGGCTGCCCGTCATGAGCGCCATGTCACGGGCGGTGGCCGTCAGGCCGCGCAGCGCCCCGAGTTTCGCTGGGTCAACACGATGCTCGGCAACCTGAAAACGGCCCTCAAGGGCACGTACCACGCTATCGATCATACCAAATATGCCCATCGCTATCTCGCTGAATTCGCCGACTGTTTCAACCGCCGTTTCGATTTGCCCGCGATGGTGCCGCGCCTGCCTCGGGCCGCCGTTACGACAAAACCTCATCCTCGCCGTGTGTTGATGGTCTCGGAGTCAAGTAACTAATCAGGTAACTCATTGATTTCTAAAATTTTCTAAATTGATGGGAACACTTGAGAAATGAATGGGGTGCCGGTGGTCGGCATCGCCTCCTGGGCTTTCTTCTTTGGCGAGAAGATGAGCGCGGCCGAATACCTGGGCGTCGCGCTGGTGATGGGCTGGCTGGTGGTCAACATGTTCGGCGGGTGGCTCGCGCAGCGCCTGAGGAACACGAGGCACCATGAAAAACGCCTCTCGCCAAGGCGAGGCGTTGAGGTACCGGCGGCCGCAGCGAGCGGCCTTCAGGCCATCCGGCTCTTCGCCAGCGGCGGATTGGCCGCGAAATAACGCTTGATGCCGCGGAAAATCGCGTCGGCCATCTGCTCGCGGTAGCTGTCGTCGTTGAGGCGCTTCTCTTCGTCAGGATTGCTGATGAAGGCGGTTTCTACCAGAATCGAGGGGATATCGGGCGCCTTCAACACCGCGAAGCCGGCCTGCTCGACCGAGCCCTTGTGCAGCTTGTTGATGCTGCCGACCTCGTCCAGCACGTAGTTGCCGTAGCGCAGCGAATCGCGGATCTGGACGGTGGTCGACATGTCGAACAGCGCGCGGTTGACCGACACGTCCTGCGTCTTCACGTTGATCCCGCCGATCGTGTCCGACGAGTTCTCTTTGTTCGCCATCCAGCGCGCAGCTGCGCTGGTCACGCCATGGTCGGACAGCGCGAACACCGAGGAGCCGTGCGCCTGCGGGGTGGTGAAGGCATCGGCGTGGATCGACACGAACAGGTCGGCGCCGACGCGCCGTGCCTTCTGCACGCGCACGTTCAGCGGCACGAAGAAATCGTTGTCGCGCGTCATCATCGCGCGCATGTTCGGCGCGCCGTCGATCTTGGCGCGCAGCTTTTTCGCGATGTCGAGCGCGACGTGCTTCTCGTAGGTGCCGCCGCCGCCGATCGCGCCCGGATCCTCGCCGCCGTGGCCCGGGTCGATCGCCACCGTCAGCAGGCGCACTGTGCCGTTTTTGCCGCCCTTCGAGGTGGTGAAGGCGTAGATGTCGGGCGTGCTGTCGTCGTCATCGTCCTGCTTGGCAATCACCGGCGGCGGCTTGACCGACGGCTTCGGCACGGTCGGTGCCGAGGGCGAGGCGGGCGAGCTCGGCGAATTCTGCGCGAAGCGCTGGAAGAACGCCTCGCTGTTGTCGCCGGCCGTGGACGGCGACGTGCCGGGGCCGTTCAGCGCGGCCCGCGGCGGCTGGGCCTGCTGCGCGCGCACGGCATCGTTGAGCTGATGCTCCTTGCGCTCGGTCTGCGAGATCAGGTCGGACAGCGGGTCCGGCGCGACGGCCGGGTAGAGGTCAAACACCAGCCGGTAGCGATAGGTACCCACCGGTGGCAGGGTGAACATCTGCGGCTTCACCGAGCCCTTCAGGCCGAACACCATGCGCACCACGTTCGGCTGGTACTGGCCGACGCGCACCGACTGGATCTGCGGATCGTTCGGCGCGATCTTCGAGACCAGGTCGCGCAGCGCCTGGTCGAGGTCGAGCCCGTCGAGGTCGACCACCAGCCGGTCGGGGCCCTGCAGCAGTTGCTGCGCGGCCTGCAGCTGCTGGTCCGATTCGATCGTCACGCGCGTGTAGTCGCGCGCGGGCCAGACCCGCACGCCAAGCACCGAGGCCTGTGCCAGGCGGGGCGCGACCAGCCCCAGCATCAGCGTCAGCGTTGAGGCACCCGCGCAGAGCACCTTGCGGCGGGGCCAGCTGTGAGTCGTGGTGGCGGCCGACTCGATTGACCGGAACAGTTTGATCAACATCTTTCGAGACATGCGTTTCCTGAAGCGCTATAGGCCCGCGCGACGAGGCGGCGGCCTTCGCCGTCGACACCGAGCGCAAACACGAGATCCGGCACGCCAAGCAGGGTACCTGCCTGCTGTGGCCATTCGACGAGGCAGATCGCGCCAGCATTGAAATATTCGCGAAAGCCCACGTCCGCCCATTCGGACGGATCACTGAATCGGTAGAGATCGAAGTGATGCACCGCGAGTTCCCCATCCGCGTGTTCGAGCGCATATGGCTCGACCAGCGTGTAGGTGGGACTCTTGACGCGCCCAAGATGGCCGAGGCCGCGCAGGATGGCGCGTACCAGGGTAGTTTTGCCGGTGCCGAGATCGCCGAGCAGCTGGATATGCAGCCCGTCGAAGGCCCGTGCGGCGAGGAGTTCGGCGCGCACCGCGTCGAGCGCCTGGGCGAAGCGCAGCCCGAAGGCGGCCGTCGCGGCCTCGTCGGGGAGCGCGAACTGGCGCTCGGCGAGCGGGGCGGACGGGACGATCGCGTGGATCGGATGGCTGGGCGGCGCGGGCATTCTCGTAAGATAGGGGTTTTCGCGGAATTGTGTGGGTAAATTTCGTCATGAAAATGACTGATAGCGAATGTGGGAGCGGGTTTGCGAGATTCGGATGTTGCGAAAAATCTGGCATGATTTCATGATGGCTACTTCACGCAAACGAAAGCGTCTGTCCGACGCGTACCGCTTCGAAGGATTCCGTCCTCTCGAAGAGATCCACGGCGTCTTCGGCGTGTACCGGATTCAGTTGTTTAGACACGATTTTGTGATCAGGCGGCAAGTGGCAAGAGCGGTGCCTGACGGGCTTCGAGGGGTGTCTTGAAGCCCAGTTTTTCGAGACGCCATTCGTGATTGTATCGGTCCTTGAACGCGACGTCGGCAGCACGAACTTCGTCAACGTTGTTGAACAGCCGTCCGTGGATGGCTTGCTCCTTCATGGTCCGATTGAAACGCTCGGCGACGCCGTGGGTCTGCGCGCTCAGCGACGAAGGCGTAGCTCGGCGTAATCCCCCAGAACTTGAGCGGGGCGCGGAAATCGTCCGACCTGTACTGCGAGCCGTGATCCATTCGCAGGGACAGTCCGTGGCCGGCATCAGCTTCGACCGATCCGAACTGCTCGCGCACCCCTTGGCTGATTGGCTCCAGTGCGGCAAAGCGGTCGCCCACTTTGGTGACGTGGATGCCAACACACGCCGCGTCGCAATGATTAACCGCAGCGAAGATCCAGACCGGGCCCTCATCGACGGTTTGAACCTTGGCGCCATCGGCGCCGCACATCTCGTTAGGTCGATCAGTCGTCATTCGACCATCGTGAGCGTTGGGCGGTTTCTGCGGTCGCCGGTGGGGCGAAAGCAAGCCGTGTTCGTGCATCAGCGGCGAGACACGGGCTCGGGACACGCGGATGTCGTCCTGAATGCGCAGGCGCGCCCATACCTGGCGCGCACCTTCATCGACGAACGGCGTACGAGCCAGATCGGCACGGATCGCCTCGAGCCGCTGGCGGTCCGACGCCTTGGGCTTCGGACCGCGTCGCATGGGAGAGCAAGCTGGGCGACGTTGCTCAGCGCCCTGGCACGCTCGGCATAGATCGTCGCGCGCGGGAGATAGAGAGCGCGCCAGGGCGCGCAACAAGGTCACCCCACTTGCCCCTGTCCGACGTGGCCCAAAGCCCAAGGTGGCCAGATCACGAGCGGCTCGCAGCTGTTCGCGCCGATCTGACTCGCACGCCGTTCGTCGGCGAAGGGGGCGCGCAAGGTCTGGGCACGCTTGCGCATTCAAGACGACATCCACGTGTCCCGCGCCCGTGTCTCGCGGCTGTCCGCCAAAACGGCCTGCTTTCGCCCCATCGGCAACCGCAGAAACCGCCCAATGCTCACGATGGTCGAATGACGACTGATCGACCTAACGAGATGTGGGGCGCCGATGGCGCCAAGGTTCAAACCGTCGATGAGGGCCCGGTCTGGATCTTCGCTGCGGTTAATCATTGCGACGCGGCGTGTGTTGGCATCCACGTCACCAAAGTGGGCGACCGCTTTGCCGCACTGGAGCTAATCAGCCAAAGGGGTGCGCGAGCAGTTCGGATCGGTCGAAGCTGATGCCGGCCACGGACTGTCCCTGCGAATGGATCACGGCCCGCAGTACAGGTCGGACGATTTCCGCGCCCCGCTCAAGTTCTGGGGGATTACGCCGAGCTACGCCTTCGTCGCTGAGCCGCAGACCAACGGCGTCGCCGAGCGTTTCAATCGGACCATGAAGGAGCAAGCTATCCACTGGCGTCTGTTCAAAAACGTTGAAGAAGTTCGTGCTGCCGCCGTTGCGTTCAAGGATCGATACAATCGCGAATGGCGTCTCGAAAAACTGGGCTTCAAGACACCCCTCGAAGCCCGTCAGGCACCGCTCTTGCCACTTGCCGCCTGATCGCAAAATCGTGTCTAAACAACCCGATCCGGTACACGATCCCGACAACGCGCTGGCGCTGCGCGTCGCGCGGTAGATCGGTCGTTATCTCGAACGTGCCTCGGCGCGTTTCAAGCTGCCGCTGGCCGAGATCGGCTCGGGCTTCCAGCAGAGCGCGTCTGGCAGGCGATTAGCGAGGTGCCGCCGGGCACAGTGACGACCTATGGCCAGATCGCCAGACGCATCTGGCAGCGCTGCCGCGCGTGGTCGGGCAGGCCTGCGGCGCGAACTGGTTCCCGCTGATGATTCCCTGCCATCGCGTGGTCGCCGTGGGTGGCATCGGCGGCTTCGCGAACCACAACGAGGATGGTTATGACCTGAAGGTCAAGCGCTGGCTGCTCGCGCATGAGGGGATTCGTTAGTGAGATGGTGCGCAAGATGGGGAAGGCGGCCGGCATGGATGCCGACGGCGAGGCAATCGCGAGCGAGACGGCACCCGCATCAGAAGCAGCCGCTGATGCAAGCCCGGCCGCGGGCAAGGCGCGCCGCGGCGCGACGGGTGCATCTGCCGGCGTCGCGCGCAAGGCGGACGACGCGGCTGCGCGCGGCGAGGTACGAAGCTCCGACCGAAAGCCGGGCCGGCCGCTCGGCGGCAGCGTCGGCAAGGGCGACGGCACGCTCGGCGAGCCGCTGGCCGCCACGCCGGAGCGCGAGGCCAGCCGCCACGCGATTGACCTGTTCTGCGACGCGCTGTGGCTCGAGCACGGCTTGTCGAAGAACACGCTCGATGCCTACCGGCGCGACCTGACGCTGTTCGCGCAGTGGCTCGCGCAGACGCACGAGGCGAGCCTCGATGCCGTCTCGGAGCCGATGCTGACGGCCTACATCGCGGCACGCAGCGACGGCAAGGCCACCTCCTCGAACCGGCGCCTGTCAGTCTTCCGGCGCTATTACGGCTGGGCGCTGCGCGAGCATCGCGCGGACGCCGACCCGACGTTGCGCGTGCTGTCGGCCAAGCAGGCACCGCGTTTTCCCTCGACACTCTCGGAAGGTCAGGTCGAGGCGCTGCTCGGCGCGCCCGAGGTGGAGACGGGGCTGGGGCTGCGGGATCGCACCATGCTCGAGCTGATGTACGCGAGCGGGCTGCGGGTGAGCGAGCTGGTCATGCTGAAGACGGTAGAGGTCGGCCTCAACGACGGCGTGGTACGCGTGATGGGCAAGGGCGCGAAGGAGCGGCTGGTGCCGTTCGGCGAGGTAGCGCATGGCTGGATCGAGCGCTACCTGCGCGAGGCGCGGCCCGCGCTGCTCGGCGCGCGCGCCTCGGACTCGCTGTTCGTGACCGCGCGCGGCGAGGGCATGACGCGCCAGCAGTTCTGGAACATCATCAAGCATCATACGTTGCGCGCCGAGATTCGCGCGCATCTCTCGCCACACACGCTGCGGCATGCGTTCGCGACGCATCTGCTCAATCACGGCGCGGACCTGCGCGTGGTGCAGATGCTGCTCGGCCACAGCGATATCTGGACCACCCAGATCTACACGCATGTCGCGCGCGAGCGCCTGCGCTCGCTGTATGCCCAGCATCATCCGCGTGGCTGAGACGCGCGCCGCTTCTGCGGCGCGCGTTCTTGCATCTAGTCCTGCCTGGCACTAAGGCCCTCTCGCGTCGCTTAGAGGCCAGTTCAAAAACCAATGAGGGGCTGTTTACTTTCTCGGCAAGCTGTTAGCCTTGGATGTCTGCACAACGGAACCCAAGGGATGGAAGCACCAATCATTGATGACAACTGGTGGACACTGATCGAATCGTTACTGCCGCCGCCCAAGCCCCGGCGCAAAGAGCATCCTGGTCGCCCACGCGTATCGGATCGGGCGGCGTTGAATCGCATCCTGTTCGTGTTGAAAACCGGTCTGCGATGGAACCATCTGCTAACCGTATTGGGCTTTGGCTCCGGCGCGACCTGCTGGCGACGACTGAACGACTGGCGCAAAGCAGGAGTATGGGATCGACTGCACGAACTGCTGCTCGACAAGTTGCGCGAGGCCGGGCAGATCGATCTTTCGTACGCTGCCGTCGATTCCTCGGCGGTGTCCCAAAAATAGTTGAAGGTTGAAGGCGGCGGTTCCCGCAGGAATCCGAGAGAATCGGGTTTCCAAGACCAAGCTCCAGAACAGGAGAACCGCCGAGGTGAAGCCTACCAAGAAACCCGGGCGCCGTGCCAAGTTGCCGCTGACGGTCGCTGGCAAACAGGAGCGCGAGGCCCTGCGCGCCAGCTTTGCCGAGCACGAACAGTTGTGGCTTCCGATGCGCGATCTGATCCAGAACACGCGCATCAGTGTTCACGCGCTGATGTACGACGCTGGCCGCGCGCTCGTCGAACAA
>JAYFRX010000123.1:0-7166 GCA_040946945.1 Burkholderia sp.
GTTCGCAGCGAAAATCGCGTGACGTTGCCGGAAACCTTGCCCACCGACGGCACCACTACCCGTCCAGCGAACTTCTGCGCAGATCGCCCGCCTCCTCTGGCGTTTTGAAATTCCTATGCGTCAAGGAAGCCGTGCATCGCGTCGGCGAACTGACTATAGAGGTCGAAATGCTGCGTATGGAGCGCGAGCGGCAGGAGCGCCGCCCTTTGATCGTACGGAGGTCGTCGACATAAGCCGCGCGATCTCCACGATAGGCAAACCTTTCGGATTGCAGCGGGTGTGCCAGGCGCTCGATTTCCCGCGCGCGACGATCTATGCCGAGCGCGCCAGGGCGCTCAACAAGGTCACCCCACTTGCCTCTGTCCGACGTGGCCCGAAGCCCAAGGTGCCCGATAACGAGCGGCTCGCAGCTGTTCGCGCCGATCTGACTCGCACGCCGTTCGTCGGCGAAGGGGGCGCGCAAAGTCTGGGCACGCTTGCGCATTCAGGACAACATCCGCGTGTCCCGCGCCCGTGTTTCGCCGCTGATCCGCGAACACGGCCTGCTTTCGCCCCATCGGCAACAGCAGAAACCCGCCCACTGCTCACGATGGTCGAATGACAACTGATCGACCTAACGAGATGTGGGGCGCCGATGGCGCCAAGGTTCAAACCGTCGATGAGGGCCTGGTCTGGATCTTCGCTGCGGTTGATCATTGAGACGCGGCGTGTGTTGGCATCCATGTCACCAAAGTGGGCGACCGCTTTGCCGCACTGGAGCCAATCAGCCAAGGGGTGCGCGAGCAGTTCGGATCGGTCGAAGCTGATGCCGGCCGCGGACTGTCCCTGGGAATGGATCACGGCTCGCAGTACAGGTCGGACGATTTCCGCGCCCAGCTCAAGTTCTGGGGGATTGCGCCGAGCTACGCCTTCGTCGCTGAGCCGCAGACCAACGGCGTCGCCGAGCGTTTCAATCGGACCATGAAGGAGCAAGCCATCCACGGGCGGCTGTTCAACAACGTTGAAGAAGTTCGTGCTGCCGCCGCTGTGGTCCCGCGCGATGAACCCGCGCGTGGTGGCGCACTATAGCGGCGACATACGCAAATTCGACATCAAACCGTCGATCCGCGAGCGCCTCGGCTTGAGCCAGGCGCCCCAAGCCGCCTCCAGCACCGGGATCGCCGCGGGCACCTCGCCGGCCCCGAGCGCGCCGCCCATGTCCGGCAGCGCGTAGAGGCCCGCCGGCCAGACCTGACACCGCCGGCTGCCCTGGCTCGCGCACAGGATACGATCGGCGCCCTCGTCATGGGACGGCGCTCGCCACCATGAGGCTAGCGCCCTTGCAGCTGTTCTGCTGCAACTGCGGCGCGACGCACGCGATCCATCATTACTTCGTGGTGCGCGATCCTTTCTACCTGCGACAGCTGACAGCACACGGCGATGCGCGAGGCCGGCGTTCGCTTCAACGATTTCGGCACATTCGGGCGCGCGAACCGGCGCGGCGCGCTCGACGCGGCGCACTGAATGAAGCAGCGGAAGAACGAGGCTGGGGAACAGCATCTCCGTCGCCGCTCAGGCAGCGGTGACCGTCACCGACTTCGTGACAAGGTAGGGCTCGAGCGCTTCCGGGCCGCCTTCCGAACCGTAGCCCGAATCCTTTACGCCGCCAAACGGCATTTCCGGCCAGGACGTGGCCGGCTGGTTGATCCACAGCATGCCGACCTCGAGACGCTGCGTCAGCAGGTGCACGTTCTTGAACGCGCGCGTGAAGGCATAACCGGCCAGGCCATAAGGCAGGCGGTTGGCTTCGGTGATCGCGTCCTCGAGCGAGTCGAAGCCGCGGATCGCCGCGATCGGCCCGAACGGCTCGCTGTTGAACACATCGGCCTCGAGCGGCACGTCGGTCAGCACGGTCGGCGCGAAGAAGTTGCCTTCGCTGCCGATCCGCTCGCCGCCGGTGGCCACCGTCGCGCCGGTCTTGCGCGCGTCGGCCACCACCTTCTCCATCGCGCTCAGGCGACGCGAGTTCGCCAGCGGGCCCAGATTAGTACCGAGCGCGAGGCCGTCGCCGACCTTCAGGTTTTCGGCGTGCTTGACCAGCGCCTTGGCAAAGTCCTCGCGCACGCTGTTGTGGACCAGGAAGCGCGTCGGCGAGATGCAGACCTGGCCTGCGTTGCGGAACTTCGCGCCGCCCGCGGCCTTGACCACGAGATCGAGGTCGGCGTCCTCGGCGACGATCACCGGCGCGTGGCCGCCCAGCTCCATGGTCGCGCGCTTCATGTGCCTGCCCGCCAACGCTGCGATCTGCTTGCCGACCGGCGTCGAACCCGTGAAGGTGACCTTGAAGATCACCGGATGCGGGATCAGATAGTTCGAGATCTCGGCCGGATCGCCATAGACCAGGCCCACCACGCCCGCCGGCACGCCCGCGTCGACGAAGGCGCGCAGCAGCTGCGCCGGCGAAGCCGGGGTTTCCTCGGGTGCCTTCACCAGGAACGAGCAGCCGGTGGCTAGCGCCGTGCTGAGCTTGCGCACCACCTGGTTGACCGGGAAGTTCCAGGGCGTGAAAGCTGCCACCGGGCCGACCGGCTCCTTGACCACGGTCTGCTGGACCGCCAGGTTGCGCGGCGGCACGATCCGGCCATAGACGCGGCGGCCTTCATCGGCGAACCATTCGATAATGTCGGCGGCCGACAGCACCTCGATCTTCGCTTCGACCAGCGGCTTGCCCTGCTCCTGCGTCATCAGTTGGGCGATCGTGTCGGCGCGCTCACGCACCAGCGCCGCGGCCTTGCGCATCAGTGCCGCGCGATCGTAGGCCGTCACCTTGCGCCAGGTCTCGAAGCCACGCTGAGCAGCCTCCAGCGCGCGATCCAGATCGGCGATGCCGGCATGCGCGACCTTGCCGATCACCTTGCCCGTAGCCGGATTCAGCACGTCGATGGTATTGCCGCTAGCGGCATCGCACCACTCGCCGTCGATGAGGAGCTGCGTATCCGTGTAAGTCGTATTCGTCATCTGGGTATCCACCTGATCGAGAAAAGGAGCGGCCGAAGCCGGGCACTGCTGCAGCATGCCGCGTCGGGGCGGCCCGCCATGCGCACCGTGACGCGGTGCCGGGCGGCTCGCCCCACCCACGCCATGGCGGTTCGGCACCGGCATCATGCCATCCCGGCGACACGAGGCTGCGGCCCGCCGCGCCGGCCGGCGCGGCATGGCACCCAGCCGCGGCGCTGAGGCGGCTCTCGCGCCCGCGCAGGATAGTGAGCGTACAACGTCCGGAAAAAGTCTGCGTGACAGAGGATCGGCCGCTGACGAACGGAAAGCTCGGGGGGCGGCGGCATCGAAATGCGGCGCCGGGGCCCGCCTGTACCGGATCCGGTTGTTTAGACACGATTTTGCGATCAGGCGGCAAGTGGCAAGAGCGTTGCCTGACGGGCTTCGAGGGGTGTCTTGAAGCCCAGTTTTTCGAGACGCCATTCGCGATTGTATCGATTGCTTGAACGCGACGACGGCAGCACAAATTTCTTCAACGTTGTTGAACAGACGCCCGTGGATAGCCTGCTCCTTCATAGTTCGATTGAAACGCTCGGCGACGCGATGGGTCTGCGGCTCAGCGACGAAGGCGTAGCTCGGCGTAATCCCCCAGAACTTGAGCTGGGCGCGGAAATCGTCCGACCTGTACTGCGAGCCGTGATCCATTCGCAGGGACAGTCCGCGGCCGGCATCAGCTTCGACCAATCCGAACTGCTCGCCCCCCCTTGGCTGATTGGCTCCAATGCGGCAAAGCGGTCGCCCACTTTGGTGATGTGGATGCGCCAACACACGCCGCGTCTCAATGATCAACCGTAGGAAGATCCAGACAGGCCCTCATCGACGGTTTAAACCTTGGCGCCATCGGCGCCCCACCTCTCTCGTTAGGCCGATCAGTCGTCATTCGGCCATCGTGAGCATTGGGCGGTTTCTGCGGTTGCCGATGGGGCGAAAGCAGGCCGTGTTCGCGCATCAGCGGCGAAACACGGGCTCGGGACACGTGGATGTCGTCCTGAATGCGCAAGCGTGCCCAGACCTTGGGCACCCCTTCGCCGACGAACGGCGTGCGAGTTAGATCGGCGCGAACAGCTGCGAGCCGCTTGTGATCGGGCGCCTTGGGCTTTGGGCCACGTCGGACAGGGGCAAGTGGGGTGACCTTGTTGAACGCCCTGGCGCGCTCGGCATAGATCGCGGAGCGCGGAAAGTCGAGCGCCTGGCATACCCGTTGCAATCCGAAGGGTTTGCCTGTCGCGGAGATCGTGTGGCTCATGTTGACGAGTTCCGGACGCTCAAAGGGCGGCGCTCCTACCGCTCGCGCTCCATGCGCAGCATTTCGACCTCCATGGTCAGTTCGCTGACGCGATGCACGGCTTCCTTGAGCTTGACTTCCAACGGATCGGTCTGGCGCGACTTCAGACCGGCTTCGATGCCTGCCAGGGGCGAGTTCGCGCCGTTGTTCGAGCTCGGCGAGCGTGACGCCAACTTCGCGAGACACCGCGCCAATCGATTCGCCGCGCAGCAAGCGCAGGACGACAGCGCGTTTGCGCCCGACGGACCAGCGCTTGAATTCGGCGGCGCTGGCGGCGACGGAGGGCGCGCGTAGCGCGGCCGTAGACGCCGCCAGCGCAACTTCCTGCACGTCTACCTTCTTCGACATCTCAAACCCTAGTTTGGATGCGTTTTACCCCAAATCTGTGTCTAGAAAAACCGGAGCCGCCGCACGCTCGCCGAGCTCGAACAATAACGCGAACTCGCCCCTGGCAGGCATCGTAGCCAGTCTGAAGTCGCGCCAGACCGATCCGTTGGAAGTCAAGCTCAAGGAAGCCGTGCATCGCGTCGGCGAACTGACCATATGGAGGTCGAAATGCTGCGCATGGAGCGCGAGCGGCAGGAGCGCCGCCCTTTGAGTGTCCGAAGCTCGTCGACATGAGCCACACGATTTCCGCGACAGGCAAACCCTTCGGACGGCAATTGGTATGCCAGGTGCTCGACTTTCCGCGCTCCACGAGCTATGCCGAGCGCGCCAGGGCGTTCAACAAGGTCACCCCACTTGCCCCTGTCCGCCGTGGCCCAAAGCCCAAGGCGCCCGATCACGAGCGGCTCGCAGCTATTCGCGCCGATCTGACTCGCACGCCGTTCGTCCGCGAAGGGGGCGCGCGCAAGGTCTGGGCACGCTTGTGCATTCAGGACGACATCCGCGCGTGTCCCGCGCCCGTGTCTCGCCGCTGATGCGCGAACACGGCCTGCTTTCGCCCCATCGGCAACCGCAGAAACCGCCCAATGCTCACGATGGTCGAATGACGACTGATCCGCCTACATTGCGACGCGGCTGTGTCGGCATCCACGTCACCAAAATGGGCGACCGCTTTGCCGCACTGGAGCCAATCAGCCAAGGGGTGCGCGAGCAGTTCGGATCGGTCGAAGCTGATGCCAGCCGCGGACTGTCCCTGCGAATGGATCACGGCTTGCAGTACAGGTCGGACGATTTCCGCGCCCAGCTCAAGTTCTGGGGGATTACGCCAAGCTACGCCTTCGTCGCTGAGCCGCAGACCCACCGCGTCGCCGAGCGTTTCAATCGGACCGTGAAGGAGCAAGCTATCCACGGGCGTCTGTTCAACCACGTTGAAGAAGTTCGTGCTGCCGCCGTCGCGTTCAAGGATCGATACAATCGCGAATGGCGTCTCGAAAAACTGGGCTTCAAGACACCCCTCGCAACCCGTTAGGCACCGCTCTTGCCACTTGCCACCTGATCGCAAAATCGTGTCGAAACAACCCGATCCGGTACAACGGCATTCGGCTCAACCCCGCCTGTCGTTTTGCGCTATAATATAACCTATCAAATAAAATTAATGATTTATAAATTAAATCAATAAGCACAACACCATGTTGAAGCAGCGAACCATTAAATCGATCGTGAAAACCGTCGGCATTGGCGTCCACTCGGGCCGCAAGGTCGAACTGACGCTCCGTCCGGCCGCAGCGGGCACGGGGATTGTTTTCACGCGCGTCGATTTGGCCACGCCGATCGAGATTCCGGCCAAGCCGCTGGCGATTGGCGATACGCGCCTGGCATCGGTGCTGCAGAAGGACGGCACGCGCGTCTCGACCATCGAGCACCTGATGTCGGCCTGCGCCGGCCTCGGCATCGACAATCTCTACGTTGACGTGACGGCCGAGGAAATCCCGATCATGGACGGCAGCGCCGCGTCCTTCGTGTTCCTGATCCATTCGGCCGGTATCAAGGAGCAGAACGCGCCGAAGCGCTTCATCCAGGTCAAGCGCCGAGTCGAGATCCGCGACGGCGACAAGTTCGCGCGGCTCGATCCCTATTTCAGCTTCAAGCTCAAGTTCACCATCGATTTCCGCCATCCGGCCGTCGATAAGACCAGCCAGGAACTCGAGATCGATTTCAGCACCACTTCGTATGTCCGTGAAATCGCACGGGCCCGCACCTTCGGCTTCGCGCACGAGGTCGAAATGCTGCGCGAGCTCGGTCTCGCGCGCGGCGGCAGCATGGACAACGCGATCGTGCTCGACGAGTACCGCATCCTCAACAACGACGGCCTGCGCTACGACGACGAGTTCGTGAAGCACAAGATGCTTGACGCGATCGGCGATCTCTACGTGATCGGCCATCCGCTACTGGCTTCGTATACGGCCTACAAGTCGGGGCATGGCCTAAACAACGCGCTGCTGCGTGAACTGCTCGCGCACGAGGACGCCTACGAGATCGTCACTTTCGACGACCTGAAGGCAGCGCCAAGCGGTTTCGGTTTCGAGGCGCAGACGGCCTTCGCCTAAGAAGCCAGTTCAAAACAACTGCTTGGTACGCCTGAAAATGTTCAAGCAGACGAGGGCGCAGCCGAATTTGAAGAATGCTTCGTGAATGTCAGCTCGACGATCGAAGCGTATGCGAAGACGACGGAAGTTCTGGAGCCACGAGTGAGTCCGTGTAATGACCCACTGAAAACCTGCTCAGGTGTTACTTTCCCCGAAGGAGACGCCGATGAGCGAAATGATGGAAGAAGAGATCAAGCGCTGGACCGCCCGGCGTAAGTCGGCGCTGGCCCTTGAGATCATCCAGGACAAGACGACGGTGGCCGCAGCCAGCCGCCAGTTCGACCTGACCCCAGCAGAGATCGAGAGCTGGGTCG
>JAYFRX010000124.1:0-7132 GCA_040946945.1 Burkholderia sp.
CTTCAGGCGTACCGAGCAGTCTTTTTGAACTGGCTTCTAAGGATCTGCTGAATAGCCTGATCGAACGCGGGCTGGCGACCGACCGGGACTATCTGTTCGTGATTGATGGGTCCAAGGCGCTGCGCTCAGCGATCCAGGCAGTGTTCGGCGAACTTGCCCACGTCCAGCGGTGCCGGACCCACAAGATTCGCAACGTGACCGAACGGCTGCCGAAGCAGACCCGACAGCAGGTCGCCTCGGTCATACGTGCCGCGTACAAGCTGCCGGCCGACGACGGCCTCGCTCGGCTGAAGGCCTAGGCGGCATGGTTGAAGACCGGCCATCGGGACGGGGCGGCCTCGCTGCTTGAGGGGCTTGAGGAAACGTTCACGGTCAACCGCCTGGACCTGACGCCGCGGCTGATCCGCAGCCTGGCGACGACGAACCTGATCGAGAATCCGAACGGCGCGGTGCGCCGCGTCAGCGGCCAGGTCGACCGCTATCGCGATGTCGACATGGCGATGCGATAGGCAGCCACTGGCTTCCTAGAAGCTGAGAAGCGATTCCGTAAGCTCGGCGGTGCCGACGCGACCTCTGGATGCTCGCCGTTGCCTTGCATTGTCCGACCGATAAACGTGTTGACCATGACTTGAAGTCCGCCTAACCTACGAAACCCTGCCGCCCCAACCTTCAACTACGAATGGGACACCGCCGCTCTCGACGCCAATCGCGGTGAGGATGCGGCACCCATCGACGATGATACCGTGCAGGTAGATGGCTAGGATGTCGTGGTCCTCGAAGCGACGCTCCATCAGCCCGTCAAGCTTCTTCTTGCTCGCTTTCACGAACTCGCGCGAGACGCTGCTCTTCGAGATGCCGACGGTGTGCGCCATTTCAGGCAACACCTCGTCATACTTTCGGGTCGACACGCCGCTGACCATGATGTCGTACATGCGCTGCGTGAGCCGTTCGTCGTCGCGCAGCTGCGTGTAGGCGGGAATCGGCACTTCCTTGCCGCGCCTGTCCTGCAGGCGGGGCCGCTGGAACCGCAGCTTGCGTTGGTCCATCACGATTCGGCCGGGCTGCGAGCCATGCCAGCGCACGTCGCCGGCGGCACGCCCCGCGCGCTTGTCGCCGGCCACCTCGCGCGCAGACACCACATCAGCAATTGTTCGACGAGCGCGCGGCCAGCGTCGTACATCCGCGCGTCAACACTGATGCGCGTGTTCTGGATCAGATCGCGCATCGGAAGCCACAACTGTTCGTGCTCGGCAAAACTAGCGCGCAGGGCCTCGTGCTCCTGTTTGCCGACGACCGTCAGCGGCAACTTGGCACGACGCCCGGGTTTCTTGGTAGGCTTCATTTCGGCGGTTCTCCTGTTCTGGAGCTTGGTCTTGGAAACTCGATGCTCTCGGATTCCTGCGGGAACCGCCGCCTTCAACCTTCAACTATTTTTGGGACACCGCCCCTTGAAGGTCGGACTGAAGTCACGCCAAACCGATCCGCTGAAAGTCAAGCTCAAGGACGCCGTGCCTCGCGTGGGAGAACTGACCATGGAGCGAAAGGCTGCTCATGGAGCGCGAGCGGCAGGAATGCCGCTCTTTGATCGTACGGAGGCCGTCGACATGAGCCGCGCGATCTCCACGATAGGCAAAAACCCTTCGGATTGCAGCGGGTGTGGTGTGCCAGGCGCTCGATTTCCCGTGCGCGGCGATCTATGCCGAGCGTGCCAGGGCGCTGAGCAACGTCGCCCAGCTGCTCCCATGCGCCGCGGTCCGAAGCCCAAGGCGTCGGACCGCCAGCGACTTGAGGCGATCCGTGCCGATCTGGCTCGTACGCCGTTCGTCGGTGAAGGGGCGCGCCAGATATGGGCGCGCCTGCGTATCCAGGACGACATCCCAGGACGACATCCGCGTGTCCCGAGCCCGTGTCTCGCCGTTGCTGCGCGAACACGGCTTGCTTTCGCCCCACCGGCGACCTCAGAAACCGCCCAACGCTCATGATAGTCGAACTACGACTGATCGACCTAACGAGATGTGGGGCGCCGATGGCGCCAAGGTTCAAACCGTCGATGAAGGCCTGGTCTAGATCTTCGCTGCGGTCGATCATTGCGACGCTGCGTGCGTGGGCATCCACGTCACCAAGGTGGGCGACCGCTTTGCCGCACTGGAGCCAATCAGCCAAGGGGTGCATGAGCAGTTTGGATCGGTCGCAGCTAACGCCGGCTGCGGACTGTCCCTGCGAATGGATCACGGCTCGTAGTACAGGTCGGACGATTTCCGCGCCCAGCTCAAGTTCTGGGGGATTACGCCGAGCTACGCCTTCGTTGCCGAGCTGCAGACCCACGGCGTCGCCGGGCGCGTTTTAATCGGACCATGAAGGAGCAGGCTATCCACGGGCGTCTGTTCAACAACGTTGAAGAAGTTCGTGCCGCCGCCGTCACGTATCAAGGATCGATACAGTCGCGCATAGCGTCTCGAAAACCTGGGCTTCAAGTCCCCCTGAAGCCCGTCAGACACCGCTCTTGCCACTTGCCGCCTGATCGAAAAATCGTATCTAAACAACCGGATCCGGTACACTTCCGCCCGCTCACCCTTGCCACACGGACCTCTTCATGCGGAAGCCCTGTCGTACGAAGCCGTCGCGCGGCCAGCGGCGGGCGGCTCCGGTAGAATGGCGGTTTGCACCCGCTTCAGCGCTCATACCGTGGCTCATAACCTGCTCAACGACACCTTCCTGCGCGCGCTGCGTCGCGAGCCAACCGACTACACGCCGATCTGGCTGATGCGCCAGGCAGGCCGTTACCTGCCCGAGTACAACGCCACGCGCGCGCGCGCCGGCAGCTTCCTGGGCCTGGCCAAGAATCCAGACTACGCGACCGAGGTGGCGCTGCAGCCGCTCGAGCGCTACCCTCTCGATGCCGCGATCCTGTTCTCCGACATCCTGACGATTCCCGACGCGATGGGCCTGGGCCTCGAGTTCCAGGTCGGCGAGGGGCCGAAGTTCGCCAGCCCGGTGCGCACCGAGACTGACGTGGCGTGCCTGGCCGTGCCCGACATCGGCGCGACGCTCGGCTACGTGACCGACGCGGTGCGCGAAATCCGGCGCGCGCTGACCGACGCGCAGGGGTGCCAGCGGGTGCCGCTGATCGGCTTCTCGGGCAGCCCCTGGACGCTCGCCTGCTACATGGTCGAGGGTGGCGGCTCGGACGATTTCCGCACCGTGAAGTCGATGGCCTATGCGCGGCCGGACCTGATGCAGCGGATCCTCGACGTCAACGTGGATGCCGTGGCGGCCTACCTGAACGCGCAGATCGAAGCCGGCGCGCAGGCCGTGATGATCTTCGACACCTGGGGCGGCACCCTGGACGACGGTGCCTACCAGCGCCTCTCGCTCGACCCGATCCGCCGCGTGGTGGCCAAGCTCAAGCGCCAGCACGACGGCGAGCAGGTGCCGGTGATCACCTTCACCAAGGGCGGCGGGCTGTGGCTCGAAGAGATCGCGGCCAGCGGCGTCGACGTGGTCGGCCTGGACTGGAACGTCAACCTTGGCCGCGCGCGCGAACGTGTGAACGGCACGGTGGCGCTGCAAGGCAACCTTGACCCGAACATCTTGTTCGCGCCGCCGGCGACGATCCGCATGGAAGCGCGCGCGGTGCTCAACAGCTACGGCAACTACCCCGGCCACGTGTTCAATCTCGGCCACGGCATCTCGCAGTTCACGCTGCCAGAAAGCGTCGCCGAGCTGGTCGACGAGGTGCATCACCATAGTCGCACGTTGCGCGCGGGTTCGCTGGGCTGAGGAAATCGTGCGGGCGGGGCGCGTTGGCGCGGCTTTCTGCCAGGCCGCCATGCGCCAGCATTGCAAGCCGAATCGGCGAGTCTAATCGAAGACCGCGATGCTGCGACGCAGCATCGCGGTTCGCGCTGGTCGGGCGAATCGGGGCGCAAGCGCCCGTCGATCGGCATTTCCCGGCCTGTCAAGACTTGACTTATACACATTTTGCACGTTGCGGCGCGGTAGGGCACCACGTCGACAAAACGTCCATGCTATTGCGTCGGAAATCGGATAGCAGCCTTTCTGGATAAGGCTTAGCGACAAGAGCTCCGAGCTATCAAAAAGCAGTGATCGGCGCGCGGGGAAGCCATTCTGGGACAGTCAAGCACGAGTTCTCAACAAAGTTATCCACAGGAAGAATCCGCTTCCACTGAGTCTTAATGAGAATCCGAAACTTAGCGCCGAAAGTGATGTTTTACTTTAACTTCGCGTCACCGGCCTTGAGCCGGCCGTCGATCGCGCCTACCGGCGCGGCGGGCGGCCGATGAGCGAAGCCCTCTATGTCCGTGTCGCGCTCGATCATCCCTTGGCAACGCTGTTCGATTACCGCTATCGCGGCGCGCGGCCGCCGCGCGTCGGCATGCTGGTGCAGGTGCCGTTCGGCAAGCGGCTGGCGGTGGGCCTCGTTTGCGAAGTCGCTGCTCACTCCGAGGTGCCCGAGAACCGCCTGCGCGAAGTCGCAGCGATCTGTGCCGAGCTGCCGCCGCTGGCCGTCGACTGGCTCGGTCTGGTCGATTTCGCGGCCGACTACTACCAGCGCGGCCGCGGCGAGGTTGCCCTGCCGGCCCTGCCGCAGGTGCTGCGCGATGCCGAGCGCTGGGGCCACCTGCTGGCACCCGAGATTCGCTACCAGCTTTCGCCGGCCGGCCGCGTTGCGCTGCCCGATGCGCTGCCCGCGCGCGCCGCGGCGCTGCGCCGGCTCGCGCAGGCGCTGATCGACGCACCCTCCCTCCCCCTGCCCGAACTGCGCGCGCTGCATCCCAAGGCGCAGTCGACGCTCGACAGCTGGTGTGAGGCGGGCTGGGTCGCCTGCATCGAGATCGCCGCCGCCGATGCCGGTGGACAAGCGGTGGATAACTCGATCGTCGCGCCTGTGCCGCCGGCCCTTACCTCCGAGCAGGTCGACGCGCTGGCGGCGATCGAGGCCGCGCGCGGCTTCGCGCCCTTCCTGCTGCATGGCGTGACGGGCAGCGGCAAGACCGAGGTCTACATGCGCGCGCTGGCGGCGCTGCTGGCCGTGAGGCCCGTAGCGCAGGCACTGGTGCTGGTGCCCGAGATCAACCTGACGCCGCAGTTCGAGGCCGCATTCCGCGCGCGCTTCGCGGCGGTGCTGCCGCCCGGCGCGATCGTCACGCTGCACAGCGGGCTGGCCGAGGGCGAACGCGCGCGACACTGGCTAGCCGCGCATACCGGCCGCGCGCGCATCGTGCTCGGCACGCGCCTCGCGGTGCTGGCCTCGCTGCCGGCGCTGGCGATGATCGTGGTCGACGAGGAGCACGAGCCCGCCTACAAGCAGCAGGAAGGCCTGCGCTACTCGGCGCGCGACCTCGCGGTATGGCGCGCCAAGCGGCTCGAAATCCCGGTGGTGCTGGGCTCGGCCACGCCCTCGCTGGAAAGCTGGTGGCAGGCCGAGCAGGGCCGCTACACGCGGCTCACGCTGTCGCGCCGCGCGGTGGCCGATGCGGTGCTGCCCACCGTGAAGCTGGTCGACCTGGAGGAGGAGCGGCGGCGCGGTCGGGCTTCGATCGACGGCTTGTCGGGGCCGCTGGTGGCCGCGCTCAAGTACCGGCTCGAGCGCGGCGAGCAGAGCCTGATCTTCCTGAACCGGCGCGGCTACGCGCTGGCGCTGGCCTGCGACGCCTGCGGCTGGGTGGCCGGCTGCCCGCGCTGCAGCGCCTACGTGGTGCTGCACAAGCCCGAGCGCGCGCTGCGCTGCCACCATTGCGGCTGGGAATCGCGGATCCCGCACAACTGCCCCGAGTGCGGTAATGTCGATATCGCGCCGCTCGGCCGCGGCACGCAGCGCGTCGAAGAGACGCTCGCCGAGGCGGTGCCGGGCGCGCGGATCGTGCGCATCGACGCCGACAGCACGCGCCGCAAGGGCAGCGCCGAGGCGCTGTTCTCCGACGTCCATGCCGGTGAGGTCGACATCCTGGTGGGCACTCAGATGATTGCCAAGGGGCACGACTTCCGGCGCGTCTCGCTGGTCGGCGTGCTCAATGCCGACACCGCTCTGTTCTCGCACGACTTCCGCGCCACCGAGCGCCTGTTCGCGCAGCTGATGCAGGTCAGCGGCCGCGCGGGCCGCGCCGGGCTGCCCGGCGACGTGCTGATCCAGACGCGCTATCCGCGCCACGCGCTCTATCACGCGCTGGCGCGGCACGATTACGTCGGCTTCGCCAGATCGACACTGGCCGAGCGCCGCGACGCGCATCTGCCGCCCTTCGTCTACCAGGCCTTGCTGCGCACCGAGGGGCGCACCCTCGAGGCCGCGCTGGCCTTCCTGCAGGCGGGCGCGGCCGAGCTGGCGGCGCTGCCCGAAATCGAGCGCGTGACCGTCTACGACGTTGTGCCGATGACGATCGTGAAGGTGCTCCATATGCACCGCGCGCAACTGCTGATCGAAAGCGCCTCGCGCGCGGTGTTGCAACACGTGCTGGCGGCATGGCAACCGCGGCTGCGCGCACTGAAGGGCGTGTTGCGCTGGAGCGTCGAGGTGGACCCGCTCGACATCTGAGCGGCATGTTGCCGGAGTCGGCTTGCGGGACCGGAACGCATGCACAGAAGTGATGCAACCGCCGGACCCTCCCGGGCGCGCCGGGTTGCTGCGCGCGCGTATTTCGCGTGCTTCGCGATGCACCAGAATCAAACGGGAATCCACGACCGGCAAGGCGCGGCATTGATTGCCGCGTAGCGAGCACTCGCCTCGCCGTCGCGCGTGTCACTCTCCGAAATGCCGATTCCTGATTTTTGGGCATTGCAAAACACGCGCTCCGACGTCGGCGGTGTCCCAAAAATAGTCCTGATCAGTTACTTGACTCCGAAGCAGTCATGAAATCGAATATGGTTCTCCAGATGCTTACGGAGCGTGCGCCATGCCCATGAACAGAATCCAGTTTCAGGCCGGTCTGTCGATGAAAGAATTTCAGGAGCAGTACGGCAACAAAGCGCAATGCGAGACCGCGCTGATCGGGTCTCGCTGGCCCGATGGCTGGGTGCGCCCTCGATGCAAGGGCACGCGCTACGCCAGCGCCTACAACGGCCGGCGACTGTGGGAATGCCTGAGCCAGTCCTGCCGGTACCAATGCTCGGCGAT
>JAYFRX010000125.1:0-7122 GCA_040946945.1 Burkholderia sp.
CAATTGTTCGACGAGCGCGCGGCCAGCGTCGTACATCAGCGCGTCAACACTGATGCGCGTGTTCTGGATCAGATCGCGCATCGGAAGCCACAACTGTTCGTGCTCGGCAAAGCTGGCGCGCAGGGCTTTGTGCTCCTGTTTGCCGACGACCGTCAGCGGCAACTTGGCACGACGCTCGGGTTTCTTGATAGGCTTCATCTCGGCAGTTCTCCTGTTCTGGAGCTTGGTCTTGGAAACCCGATTCTCTCGGATTCCTGCGGGAACCGCCGCATTCAACCTTCAACTATTTTAGGGACACCGCCCGGCCGAAGACCGTCAATCGCGACGAGACGGCCTGCGCGAAGTGAGGGCGGCGGCGCGGCGATGCGTGGGTCGCGCCCTCAGCTGCTGATCTGCAGGCAGCCGTCGATCACCGCGATCCTGCCGCTGCTGCCCGAGATCGCCACCGTCGCGTGGCGGAACGGATGCTCGGGCGCGTCGGTGGGGCACCAGGCGTGGCGGCGCAGCAGTTCGAAGTAGCCGCCGCGGATCAAGAAACCATCGCATTTATCGACATAGGCCTCGCGCCGCATCCGGTAGGCGGCGGGCAGGTCGAACCACGCCACGCCGGGCAGGTCGTGGTGCACCAGATGGTAGTTGTTGTTGAGGTAAAGCAGGCGCATCGCAAAGCCGGCCTCGTTGATCACGATTCGCGCCTTCGGATGGGCCGTCGCGCGATGCTCATAGAGCGAGCGGATCATCGCCACCGACAGCGTCGGCCAGCTGACGGCGAGCAGGTAGTACCACCAGGGCATGCCCGTTGCCCACTGCACCCAGGCCAGCAGCGCCGCCACGCAGACGCCATGGGTGGCCCACATCAGGATCGTGCCGCGCTCGCCGCGCCGGACCTTGGCGAACTCTCTCGCCAGCATCGTGCCGACGCTCATCGGCGGCCCCACTACCAGCCGGCCGAGAAAGGTCTTGCGCAGCACCCACAGCGCCTTCAGCCAGCGCGGCAGCCCGGCCCACTGGCCGCGCGGCACGTAGTTGCCTTCCGGGTCGACGCCGGGCACGGTCAAGTCGTCGTCGCGATGATGGGCGAGATGGGCCTCGCGATAGAGCGTGTAGGGATACCAGATTGCCAGCGCCGGATAGCCGAGCAGGCGATTCAGCCATTCGCGCCGCGTTGGGTGGCCGTGCAGCAGCTCGTGCTGCAGCGACGTGTGCCAGGCGGCGATCAGGATCAGCAGCGGCGTGGCGAGCGCGAGCGGCAGCGTGCCGGCCCGCAGCAGCAGCATCATGGCGAGCCAGCCGCCATAGACGGTGACGATCAGCAGCCAGGTGGGCCACTCGCTGCGCGCCGTGAAGCGCGCGCCGAGTTGGTCTATGGCATTGGCGTGGTCTACATCGAAGTATTCGGCCATGTCGGGAGGAGGTAGTGGAACAAGGCAGCGGCCGCGACGCGGCACGCCGGCGAAGAACGAAGCTCGAGACGACGAGGCTTGGCTTGAGGCTGGATGCGCAGGCACCGAGCGCATGCCGTCTGGTCAAGTGGGTGTCGCCGCGGCCGGCATAGCCGAACCCGCCTGCACCACGATCGCCAGCAGCGCGACGATCAATCCGCCCTGCAGCACGAAGGCGAGGTTCGAGGTCTGCAGGCCCCGGCTACGATCACGTCGCTGAGCCCTTGCGCGGTCACCGTCGAGCCGATCGTCGCGATGCCGAGGTTGACCCACCACCGAGAGCCGGATACCGTTCACGATCACCGGGAGGGCCCGCGGCAGATCGACCGATCACAGCCGCTGACGGTCGTTCATGCTCATGCCGCGCGCGGCTTCCAGGGTGGGCCGCCGAAATCGAGCCGAGCCCGGCCAGGGTGCTCTCGAACACCGGCAGCAGCCCGTACAGCGCCAGCGCGATCAGCACCGGCCTGACGCCGAAGCCGACTGCCGACACCGCCAGCGCGCGAGCACCGCCACCGGCGGAAAGGTCTGGCCGATGTTGACGATGCTGCGCGCCACCGGCAGAGATTTGGCACCGGCCGGCCGCGTGACGAAGATGCCGGCGGCCAGCGCGAGCAGCGTGCCGGCCAGGCTCGATATCGCCACGATCGCGAGATACGAGGCGGGCAGCGAGAGCAGGCTGGCGCAGTGATATACGGCCGGCGCGCCGTTCTCGGCGAAGCGCGCGAACCAGTCTGGTTTGGCCAGCAGCTGCGCGAGCGCGCCTGCATGCCGGCGCGCGGCGAGGCGGTCGAGGCGACGCTCATGGTGCCTGTCTCGCGTGTTCCGCGATCGCGGTCAGCGTGATGCGTCCATGCGGGCGGCCTGCCTCGTCCACCACCGGCAGCGCCTCGACGCCGCGCCACAGCAGTTCCGCCATCGCATCGCGCAGCGAGCCCGAGGCGGCCAGCGGCGCGCCGTCGGCCGCACCCGGCTCGACGGCGTCGGCCAGGCGCGTCAGCGCCAGCAGCTTGAGCGGCCGGTCGCTGCCGGCCACCAGCCGCTCGACGAAGCCGGGCGCCGGCGCGACCAGCATCTCGCGCGGCGCAGCGGCCTGCAGCACGCGGCCGCGATCCATCACGACGATCTGGTCGCCGAGTCGCAAGGCCTCGTCCATGTCGTGGGTGACGATCACGATCGTGATGCCGAGCCGTCTCTGCAGCGCGAGCAGGTCGTTCTGGGCCTTGCCGCGGATTATAGGATCGAGCGCGCCGAAAGGCTCGTCCATCAGCAGGATGGCCGGCTCGGCCGCCAGCGCGCGCGCCACGCCGACGCGCTGCTGCTGACCGCCCGAGAGCTGGTGCGGCAGCTTCGAGGCGTATTCGGCCGGATCGAGATCGAACAGCGCCAGCAGTTCGCGCACGTGCGCCTCGATGCGCGCGGCCGGCCAGCCCAGCAGGCGCGGCACAGTGGCGATGTTGCGCGCCACGCTCCAGTGCGGGAAAAGCCCGTGCCCCTGGATCGCGTAGCCGATGCCGCGCCGCAGCGTGTCGCCGGGCACCGAGGCGCTGTCGACGCCGTCGATTCGGATGCTGCCCGAGCTCGGCGCGATTAGCCGGTTGATCATGCGCAGCAGGGTGGACTTGCCGCTGCCCGAGGCACCCACCAGCGCGGTGATGCTGCCGCGCGCGATGTGCAGCGAGACGCGGTCCACGGCGATGAACTCGCCGAAGCGGCGGCTCACCTGGTCGATTTCAATCATTGACGGGGTTCCCTGGCGAAGGCAATCGCGGCTTCGAACAGCACCGCGGCGACCAGCGCCAGCGCGATGGTCGAGATCACGCCGAGCAGCACGAGATCGTCGGCCGACTGTCCGATGCCCCGAAAGATGAAGGTACCGAAACCGCCGCTGCCGATCAGGGCGGCCACGGCGGTCAGGCCGATGTTCTGGACCAGCACGATGCTCACGCTGCCGAGGATCACCGGCAGTGCGAGCGGCGAGCTCGACGGCGCGCAGGCGCTGCGCGGGGCTCATGCCCATCGCGACGGCAGCATCGCGCGTCTGGCGCGGGCAGGGCAGTTGCAGCAGGCCGATCGCGGTGCCCGAGACGATCGGCAGCAAGGTATAGAGGAACAGCGCGACCAGGGCCGGCGCCGCGCCGATCCCGCCGATGCCGAGCTCGGCCGCCGCCAGCGGCACACGCGCGGCCAGCAGCCCGAGCGGCACCATCAGCAAGTCCATACAGCGCGATGCTGGGGATCGTCTGCACGCCGTTGAGCAGCGGCAGACCGCGCAGCGCGACTGAGCGCAGGCGATGGCCCCGGCACCGGCAGGCCGACTGCCAGCGCGGCGAGCACCGAGACGCCCGACAGCGCGAGATGGCACCCGGCTTCCTGGCGGAAGCTGTCCTCGCGCAGCGCGTATTCCTGGATCACCGACAGTCCGTCCCACCAGCCGGCATAGAACAGCGCACCGAGCACGCCGGCCAGCACGGCGAACGGCGACGCGCGCGCCAGTGGCGCGAGCCGGAGCCGGGCCAGCGCGCGACCAACAGGATCGCAAAGGCGAAAACCAGCAGCCAGTGCCCGATGCCGGCAAGACGCGCGCGAGCGGATGGGCCGCACCGGCCAGGTGCGCGGGTGCCTGGCGGAGCACGGCGCCCAGGCCCAGCAGCAGGGCGAAGCCGAGCGCGGCGCGCTAGGCGGGCGGGGCCGCGCAGCAGCACGAGGCCGACCGCGAGCGCGCCGGCCAGTTGCAGCAGGAGCTATTGTCAAATCTGGTGTACGAGCGATCGGCGGCATGATCAGGCGACCAGCGGTTGCTGAGCCGGTGTGCTATCGATCACCGGGGTTCCGTCCTTGAAGGGAATGCCCTTCAGAAGCTGTTTGAGCTTGTCGACGCCGCGGATGCGGCGCCACAATTTCTCGATGGACTCGATGAGCTAGAACGCCATGCCGAGGAACGTCGCTCGCGACAGGCAGTTGCGAGTGCACGTAGTGCGATGACGCACCGTTGCGAACGTCGCCTCGATCGGGTTGGTTGTTCTGACGCGCTGCCAGTGTTTTGCAGGAAAGTCGTAGAACGCGAGCAGTTCGTCACGGTCCTTCGTGAGCTTCTCGACAGCTTTCAGATATTTGGCCGAATACGTCGCGACCAACTGATCGAAAGCGACAAGGACCTCGGCACGCCTTGCGGCGTGCCAGATTGCTGAGCGCGCTGCCTTCGCCAGAGCGCGCTGCGATTTGGTAAAGGCGTTCAGTACATTTCCGATTTTGTGAAACCAGCAACGCTGATGCCGTGTTTGCGGAAAGACTTCCTCGAGGGCGGCCCACCGCGCCGTCGCCGCTGGCCAGCAATGGCCCCCGCTTGCCGCGCGCGGGCCTTCGGGTCCAGCAACAGTTCCCAGCCACGCATCCTTCGACTCGCGGTACCCGTCGGCAATCGCCACGCGCTCCTTCGTCCCATCCGGTTTCACGCCAATGACGACAAGCAGGCACTGACCGTCGGAATCCTCACTGCGCGCGCCGGTATGAATGCCGTCAGCCCACCAGTAGATCCAGCGTGAACCCGACAGATCACGCTTGTTCCACTGCTCAAATTCTTGCACCCACTGCGCCTTCAGCCGCGCCACGACGTTCGGTGAGAGTCCTTTGGCCTGTTCGCCCAGCAGTACGCTGAATGCTTCGCTCATGTCGCCCGTCGAAACGCCTCGCAGGTAGAGCCACGGCAGCGCTGCCGACGCCCGCGGCGACTTGCGCACATACGGCGGTACCATGTTCGAATTGAACTTTGCCCCCGAGCCCGAACGGTCGCGCGCCTTCGGCGCCTGGACCGGCACAGGACCGATGGCCGTGACGATTTCGCGCTTAGGCAGATAACCATTGCGCGCGATCGCGCGCCGGCCGTCAAGCGTCTTCACGTTCGAATACTGTTCCAGCAACGCCGCCCATTCCGCCTCGATTGCCTGATGGATAACCTGCCGTGCGCCTTGCCGGATCAACTTATCCAGACCGCACAGCCCCTTGATTGCCGTTTCTGCTGTTTGACTGCTCTGCGCTTCCTGCGTACGTTTCGCCATGGTGGTGGCCCTCCGGTTGCTAGGCGTTACCGCGGAAGGCAACATGCTCACGCCACCGCCACCGCCTTCTCAAAGGCCCTCCCGACCGCCGTACACCAGATTCGACATTAACTCAGGCGCTTCAGCAGCGCCTCGTGCGCGCCCAACCCCGAACACCACTTCGGCCAGGCCGAGCCCCCGCTGCCGGCGCCGATGCGGTTCTCGCGGAACGTGACGAAGGACGCGAAGGCGAGCGCGGCGGCGATCAGCAGAGCGTGACCGGCACGCCGACGCGGTCGAGCTGCGGGCGCGGCAGGCGACCACGCGCGGGCCGCGCGCCGGCTTCGGTCGTCGTGGCAGCCCGCAACTCGCTGGCGCCCGAACTCATTTGACGACGCCCTTGGCCTTCAGGTATTGCGCGGCGACGCCCGCTGCCGGCTCGCCGTTGAGCTGGATCCGGTTGTTGAGCGTCTGCAGCGTCTTCAGGTGAAGGCTGGCAAACACCAGCTCGAGGATGCCGTCGATCTCTAGCAGGCCGTTGAAGTATCCGTCGTTGATGCCCTTAGATATATTGCGACAGATGCTGGGTTCGCGCGTTTGAAACGCAGAACACGTTTGCGGGAGTTCGACGTTGCTCGCGAGGTCACCATATCAGTGCTATCCATTGCTTTCTGCCCCTCAACTGGCAAGTGTGCGCATACGCGTTAGGTTGGACTCAACCTGCGTCAGCACGAAAAACTGGTCTACACGTTCAAGTCGTCGAATCCAAGGTTAACAGCTTACCGAGACAGTAAACAGCCCTTCATTAGTTTTTGAACTGGCCTCTAAATGCGTCATTGAGCCACGCGCGAATCGGACGCAACGGATGCTCCTTCGGCACAAAATCGTCCAGCTTCAGCACCGTGAACATTGACTCGGTAAAGCCATCTGGCCCACGCATCGGCGGTGTCCCCAAAATAGTTGAAAGTTGAAGGCGGCGGTTCCCGCAGGAATCCGAGAGAATCGGGTTTCCAAGACCAAGCTCCAGAACAGGAGAACCGCCGAGATGAAGCCTACCAAAAAACCCGGGCGTCGCGCCAAGTTGCCGCTGACGGTCGTCAGCAAACAGGAGCACGAGGCCCTGCGCGCCAGCTTTGCCGAGCACGAACAGTTGTGGCTTCCGATGCGCGATCTGATCCAGAACACGCGCATCAGTGTTGACGCGCTGATGTACGACGCTGGCCGCGCGCTCGTCGAACAATTGCTGATGGTGTCTGCTCGCGAGGTGGCCGGCGACAAGCACGCGGGGCGTGCCGCCGGCGACGTGCGCTGGCATGGCTCGCAGCCCGGCCGAATCGTGATGGACGAACGCAAGCTGCGGGTTCAGCGGCCCCGGCTGCGGGACAAGCGCGGCAAGGAAGTGCCGATTCCCGCCTACATGCAGCTGCGCGACGACGAACGGCTCACGCAGCGCATGTACGACATCATGGTCAGCGGCGTGTCGACCCGAAAGTATGACGAGGCGTTGCCTGAAATAGCCCACACCGTCGGCATCTCGAAGAGCAGCGTCTCGCGCCAGTTCGTGAAGGCGAGCAAGAAGAAGCTTGACGGGCTGATGGAGCGTCGCTTCGAGGATCACGACATCCTAGCCATCTACCTGGACG
>JAYFRX010000126.1:0-7106 GCA_040946945.1 Burkholderia sp.
ATGAACGCGGCCTTCCCAAAGCGCTGGTTTGACGCCTTGGGGCTGGTCTCGCTGCTCGATACTCAGCAGCGCCTCCAGCGTTGTTCATGAACCGCCGTATGCGGAACCGCACGTACGGTGGTGTGAGGGGGCGACGGGGGCAACCCCGTCCCCTACTCGATAGCGGTACGCAAGGTCTCGCCGTTGCCCGTACCTCGGGCGCCAGGTCCAGAGTAGCTGCCCGCCGCCCGCCGGCCTGGACGCCGGGTGGAGCTTTGTGTCATTCCAGCGCGGCGGCTGGCCAGCGCCAGCCACGCCTTGGAATGGCATAAAAAACACTCCTCCTTCCCGTCACGCCAGGTCGCACCGTTGCCGCGCAGCCTCTCTCGCGCGGCGCATGTCATCCATCAACAAAACAAGGAGCGACTATGTCTCTGTTTAATAAAGTCGTGAAGGAATTCCAGTGGGGCCAGCACAAGGTTCGTCTCGAGACGGGTGAGATCGCCCGTCAGGCGAGCGGTGCCGTGATCGTCGACGTCGAGGACACCGTGGTGCTGGCCACCGTGGTGGGTGCCAAGAGCGCGAAGCTGGGCCAGGACTTCTTCCCGCTGACCGTCGACTATCTCGAGAAGACCTACTCGGCCGGCAAGATCCCCGGCGGCTTCTTCCGCCGCGAAGGTCGTCCGTTCGAGCACGAGACGCTGACCTCGCGCCTGATCGACCGTCCGCTGCGCCCGCTGTTCCCGGAAGGCTTCTACAACGAAGTCCAGGTCGTGATCCACGTGCTGTCGATCAACCCGGAAGTGCCGGCTGACATTCCCGCCCTGATCGGCGCCTCGGCTGCGCTGGCCGTCTCCGGCCTGCCGTTCAACGGCCCGGTCGGTGCCGCGCGCGTGGCCTACATCGACAACCAGTACCTGCTGAACCCGACGCGCGAGCAGATCAAGACCTCGAGCCTCGACCTGGTGGTCGCCGGTACGGAGCGCGCGGTGCTGATGGTCGAATCGGAAGCGCAGCAACTGCCGGAAGACGTGATGCTCGGCGCGGTCGTGTTCGGCCACGAGCAGATGCAGGTCGCGATCGACGCCATCCACGAACTGGTGCGCGAGGGCGGCAAGCCTGAGTGGGACTGGCAGCCGGCACCGAAGGACGAGGCGCTGATCGCCAGCATCACGGCCGCTGCCCAGGGGCCGCTACTGGCCGCCTACCAGATCCGCGACAAGCAGGCCCGCTCGACCAAGCTGAAGGAAGTCTACGTCGCCACCTCGGCTAAGCTGGAAGCCGATGCGGCCGCCGCCGGCACCACGCCGGCCGACAAGGCCACGGTCGGCAACGTGCTGTTCGACATCGAGGCGAAGATCGTTCGCTCGCAGATCCTGAACGGCGAGCCGCGCATCGACGGCCGTGACACGCGCACGGTCCGCTCGATCGAGATTCGCAGCGGCGTGCTGCCACGTACCCACGGCTCGGCGCTGTTTACGCGCGGCGAGACGCAGGCGCTGGTGGTGGCCACGCTCGGCACCAAGGGCGACGAGCAGATCATCGACGCGCTCGAAGGCGAGTACCGTGACCGCTTCATGCTCCACTACAATATGCCCCCGTTCGCGACCGGCGAAACGGGCCGCGTCGGCTCGCCCAAGCGTCGTGAAGTCGGCCACGGCCGTCTGGCCAAGCGCGCGCTGGTGGCGTGCTTGCCGAGCGCCGAGGAATTCGGCTACTCGATCCGCGTCGTCTCGGAAATTACCGAGTCGAACGGTTCCTCGTCGATGGCTTCGGTGTGCGGTGGCTGCCTCGCGCTGATGGACGCCGGCGTGCCGATGAAGGCGCACGTTGCCGGTATCGCGATGGGCCTGATCCTCGAAGGCAACAAGTTCGCGGTGCTAACCGACATCCTCGGCGATGAAGATCACCTTGGCGACATGGACTTCAAGGTCGCGGGTACCAAAGTCGGCGTGACGGCCCTGCAGATGGACATCAAGATCCAGGGCATCACCAAGGAAATCATGCAGGTTGCGCTGGAGCAGGCCAAGGAAGGCCGTCTACACATCCTCGGCAAGATGAAGGGTGCCGTCTCGGGTGCGAACACCCAGCTGTCCGAGTTCGCACCGCGCATGATAACCATCACGATCAATCCGGAGAAGATCCGCGACGTGATCGGCAAGGGCGGTTCGGTGATCCGCGCGCTGACGGAAGAAACGGGCACCACCATCGACATCTCCGACGACGGCGTGGTGACCATCGCCAGCACCGACAGCGAAGGCATGGCCGAGGCCAAGAAACGCATCGAGCAGATCACCGCCGAGATCGAAGTTGGCCAGGCATATGAAGGCGCGGTGCTCAAGCTGCTCGACTTCGGCGCCATCGTGAACCTGCTGCCGGGCAAAGATGGCCTGCTGCACATCTCGGAAATCGTCAACGAGCGTGTCAAGGACATCAACGACTACCTGGAGGAAGGCCAGGTCGTGAAGGTCAAGGTGATCCAGGTCGACGAGAAGGGCCGCGTGCGCCTGTCGGCCAAGGCCCTGCTGAACGAAGCGTCGCAATCGAGCGACGCGCCGCAGCAGTAAGCGGCGCAAATGAAAGCGATCGAAATCACCGAGTTCGGCGCGCCCGACGTGCTCAAGCTCGTCGAGCGGCCCCGGCCCGATCCGAAGCGCGGCGAAGTGCTCATCAAGGTGACCGCCTCCGGCATTAACCGGCCGGACGTGTTCCAGCGCAAGGGTGCCTACGCGCCGCCAGCCGGCGCGTCGGACCTGCCTGGGCTGGAAGTGGCGGGAGAAATCGTCGGCGGCGAATTCGGCGATGGCGTCGCGAACCCGTTCGGCCTGAAGCTCGGCGATCGCGTATGCGCCTTGCTCGAGGGCGGCGGCTATACGGAGTATGCGACGGCGCCGCTCCCGCAGTGTCTGCCGGTGCCCGCGGGCCTAAGCGACGTCGAGGCGGCCTCGCTGCCCGAAACCTTCTTCACAGTCTGGAGCAATGTGTTCGACCGCGCCCGGCTCGGCCGCGGCGAAGGCGGTGAGCAGGAGACCTTGCTGGTGCAGGGCGGCTCGAGCGGGATCGGCGTGACGGCGATCCAGATCGCGCATGCGCTCGATTTTCGCGTGTTCGCGACTGCCGGCACCGACGAGAAATGCCGTGCCTGCGAGGCGCTCGGCGCGGAACGCGCGATCAATTACCGGAACCAGGATTTCGTCGACGTCGTGAAGTCGCTGACCAACGACCGCGGCGTGGACGTGATCCTGGACATGGTAGCCGGGCCCTATGTGCCGCGCGAGTTGAGCGCGCTCGCGGACGGCGGCCGGTTGGTGGTGATTGCGCTGCTCGGCGGCGCCAAGGCCGAGGTCAGCCTCGGCGAGATCTTGCGCCGGCGGCTCACCATCACGGGTTCGACGCTGCGTCCGCGCCCGGTCGAGTTCAAGGCCCGGATCGCCGCGCAGCTGAAGGAAACCGTCTGGCCGCTGATCGAGGCCGGCACGGTGCGCCCCGTGATCCATTGCGTGCTGCCGGCGACCGAGGCCGCGCAGGCCCATGCGCTGATGGAGAGCAGCAAGCATGTCGGCAAGGTCGTGCTTGAATGGGGCTAGGGCTTCCGCATCAAGGCCCTTGTCAGGCAAGGCGGTGAATGGACTCACGCACATCGATGTCCCACGCGGCGAGGTGAGCTATTTGTCGAAAATGGTATACGGCGTGCAGACGAAATTTTGAGAAGGCGGTGGCGGTTGATCTGAGAATGTTGCGTGTCAGAAGCACAACCAGCGAACCCGGCGGGAGCTGGAACCGACCACCATGAACAGGTCTATGACAGAAGCGAACAGCGGTAAAGCAGAAACGAAGCGCGGGCTCGACGAGCTAATCCAGCAGAGTGCGCGACAGATTACCCAGCAGGCACTTCAAGCGGAGCTTGCAGCTAGTGTTCCGTTCTGTTGTTAACTAATCTACGTTCACGTAGCATGCTGGTATCCATGGAACGGGAGATATCAGCATGCCCATGGGACGACCGAAGGCCGAACTGGCGCTGCGCGAGGACGAGCGCTCGCAACTGACTTCGATAGCCCGTTCGATTTCGACGGCGCTCGTGACGCGTGCGCGGGATCGTACTGGCAGCGGAAACTTGGGAGCCAACAGCGCCATCGCTGAGCGTCTGCAACTCAAGCCTGCTACGGTGGGCCAGTGGCATATCCGGTTCCTGGAGCATCGCATCAGCGGGCTGTATGACGAAGTACCTCCGGGCAAGTCGCGCACGATTGGCGATGAGCTGCTGGCTCAACTGTGTCGGCTCCGGTTTTTCTAGACACAGATTTGGGGTAAAACGCATCCAAACTGGAGTCTGAGATGTTGAACAAGGTAGACGTGCAGGAAGTTGCGCTGGCGGCGACGAAGAGCGCGCGTAGCGCGGCCGTAGACGCCGCCAGCGCGGCCGAATTCAAACGGTGGTCTATCGGGCGCAAACGTGCTGTCGTCTTGCGTTTGTGGCGCGGCGAATCCGTTGACGCCGTTTCTCGCGAGGTCGGCGTAACCGATTGCCGAACTCGAGCAGTGGCGTGAGCTTGCCCTGGCAGGTATTGAAGCCGGACTGAAGTCACGCCAGACCGATCCGCTGGAAGTCAAGCTCAAGGAAACCGTGCCTCGCGTGGGGGAACTGACCATGGAGGTTGAATTCTGAGCATGGAGCGCGAGCGGCAGGAATGCCGCTCTTTGATCGTACGGAGGCCGTCGACATGAGCCGCGCGATCTCAGCGATAGGCAAAAATCTCATTCGGATTGCAGCGGGTGTGCCAGGCGCTCGATTTCCCGCGCGCGACGATCTATGCCGAGCATGCTAGGGCGCTGAGCAACGTCGCCCAGCTTGCCCCCCATGCGACGCGGTCCGAAGCCCAAGGCGTCGGACCGCCAGCGGCTCGAGGCGCGCCAGGTATGGGCGCGTCTGCGCATCCAGGACGACATCCGCGTGTCCCGAGCTCGTGTCTCGCCGCTGACGCGCGAACACGGCTTGCTTTCGTCCCACCGGCAACCGCAGAAACCGCCCAACGCTCATAACGGTTGAATTGCGACTGATCGACCTAACGAGATGTGGGGCGCCGATGGCGCCAAGGTTCAAACCGTCGATGAGGGCCTGGTCTGGATCTTCGCTGTGGTTGATCATTGCAACGCGGCGTGTGTTGGTATCCACGTCACCAAGGTGGGCAACCGCTTTGCCGCACTGGAGCCAATCAGCCAAGGGGGCACGAGCAGTTCGGATCGGTCGAAGCTGATGCCGGCCGCGGACTGTCCCTGGGAATCGATCACGGCTCGCAGTACAGGTCGGACGATTTCCGCGCCCAGCTCAAGTTCTGGCGGATTACGCCGAGCTACGCCTTCGTCGCTGAGCCGCAGACCCACGGCGTCGCCGAGCGTTTCAATCGAACCATGGAGGAGCATGGCTATCCACGGGCGTTTGTTCAACCACGTTGAAGAAGTTCGTGCTGCCGCCGTCGCGTTCAAGGACCGATACAATCGCGAATGGCGTCTCGAAAAACTGGGCTTTAAGTCCCCCCCTCGAAGCCCGTCAGGCAGCGCTCTTGACACTTGCCGCCTGATCGCAAAATCGTGTCTAAACAATCGGATCCGGTACACTTGAAGGTTCTTTATGGTTTTCACGCGGTCACCGCGCGGCTGCGCCACGATGCGTCGACTGTCGCCGAGGTCTTGTACGACCAGAGGCGGCGCGATCGCCGCATGATCGATTTCCTCGCCACCGCGAAGGAGGCCGGGGTCCGGCTGATCGCGGCCGACGAGACGCGCCTCTGGGGGCTCGCGCACACCGAGCGTCACCAGGGAGTGGTGGCGCGTGTCGAGGACCTGCCGCTCGCGCAGAACTTGGCCGAGCTGCTGGACGGCATCCAGGGCCCGGCGTTGCTGCTGGTGCTCGACGGCGTGACCGACCCGCATAATCTCGGCGCCTGCCTGCGGGTGGCCGACGCGGCCGGCGCGCACGCCATCATCGCGCCGCGCAACCGCGCGGTCGGCCTCAACGCGACGGCGGCCAAGGTCGCCAGTGGCGGTGCCGACACGGTACCCTACATCACCGTCACCAATCTGGCGCGCGCGCTGCGCGGACTGAAGGATGCCGGCGTGTGGGTGATCGGTACCGCCGACGACGCGAGCTCGAGCCTTTACGAGACCAAGCTCGACGGCCCAGTCGCGCTGGTGATGGGCGCCGAGGGAGAGGGCATGCGCCGCCTCACACGCGATACCTGCGACGACGTGATGAACATCGCGATGGCCGGCAGCGTCGAGAGCCTGAACGTGTCGGTGGCCAGCGGCGTGTGCCTGTACGAGGCGGTGCGCCAGCGTCGTGCAGCGGTTGCGAAGTAAGCGCGGGCGGGCGAGTAGAGGGCACGCGATGAAGAAGCCGCTTGCCTCGATCGTCATGGTGGCGCGGCGTGCCAGCGTGGCCGTCGCGCGGCGCGCTCGCCTGGCGCGCGCTTGTGTTCGGCTGCGCGGCAGCCTTGCTTGCCGCCTGCGCCTCGTCGACGCTGGTCGATCGCGACGGCTACTTCGCCGACATCAGCCACCCGGCGCGCGGCACCGATTCTCGCGTGCGCTTCCTGGTGCTGCACTACACCGAGTCGGACGACCAGCGCGCGCCGGTCGTGCTAACCCACAACGAGGTCAGCGCGCACTACCTGGTGCCGAGCCATCCGCCGCGACGGCGAGCCGGTGGTGCTGCAGATGGTACTGGAAAATCAGCGCGCCTGGCAGGGTACCACCGAACTCAACGCGGCCTCGATCGGCATGGAGATCGTCAACGCCGGCCCGATCGACGCGCCGGCCAATTGCCATTGAACGAAATCGCTGACGCGACAGGGGCGGGCCACCCGCGGAATCGCGAAGGGATGGGAGGGCGCGCTTTTTTGCAACATTACAGAACTATAAGAGGCCAGTTCAAAAATACTGCTCGGTACGCCTGAAGATGTTCCAGCAGACGAGGGCGCAGCCGAATTTGAAGAATGCTTCATGAATGTCAGCTCGACGATCGAAGCGTATGCGAAGACGACGGAAGTTGTGGAGCCACGAGTGAGTCCGTTCAACGACCCAACGGAATTTGCCCAGACCACTGCCATGTTCAGTGCGGCGCCTTGCGA
>JAYFRX010000127.1:0-7071 GCA_040946945.1 Burkholderia sp.
CACGAACAGGATGCCATTCAACGCCGCCCGATCCGATACGCGTGGGCGACCAGGATGCTCTTTGCGCCGGGGCTTGGGCGGCGGCAGTAACGGTTCGATCAGTGTCCACAATTCGTCATCAATGATTAGCGCTTCCATCCCTTGGGTTCCGTTGTTCAGACATCCAAGGTTAACAGCTTGCCGAGAAAGTAAACAGCCCCTCATTGGTTTTTGAACTGGCCTCTAAGCTCGGCGGTGCCGACGCGACCTCTGGATGCTCGCCGTTGCCTTGCATCGTCCGACCGATAAACGCGTTGACCATGACTTGAAGTGCGCCTAGCCTACGAAACACTGCCACCCCAACCTTCAACTAGGAAGGGGACGCCGCCGCCGAAGGGCAGATATTGTAAGGCGGCGGCTCGGCGTTACGCGCATTCCGGTTGCGGCAGTTGTCACCGGAATCAAAAAATTTGGCGGGGGATTGGCGCTACAATGTGGGCCGAACAGGTATTCTAATCCCGCCTCTTTCGACTCATGTCCACCAAGTCCTCCCCCAAAGCCGATCTGCGCGCCGCCGCCCTCGACTACCACGAATTTCCGACGCCGGGCAAGATCGCGGTCCAGCCGACCAAGCAGATGATCAGTCAGCGCGATCTGGCGCTGACCTACTCGCCGGGCGTGACCTTCGCCTGCGAGGAGATCGTCGAGAACCCGCTGAACGCCGCGCGCTTCACCTCGCGCAGCAACCTGGTGGTGGGCGTGGTCACCAACAACGGCACCGCCGTGTTCGGCCTCGGCAACATCGGCCCGCTCGCCTCGAAGCCGTTGATGGAAGGCAAGGCCGCGCTCTTCAAGAAGTTCGCCGGCATCAACCTCGAGGACATCAAGGTGCCGGAATGCCTCATCGTCGAGCGCGAGTGCCGCAAGCGCATGAAGATCCCGGTGTTCCACGACGACCAGCACGGCACTGAGATCGTGGTGGCGGCGGCCGTCAGCAACGGCCTGCAGGTAGTCGGCAAAGACATCAAGCAGGTCAAGCTGGTCGCCTCGGGTGCCAGCGCGGCCGCGCTGGCCTGCCTGAACCTGCTGGTCGACATCGGCCTGCCGCTCGAGAATGTCTATGTCACTGACCTGGCGGGCGTGGTCTACAAGGGCCGCACTGAGCTGATGGATCCGCACAAAAAGCGTTTCGCGCGCGAGACCGAGTTGCGCACGCTGGCCGAGGTTATCGACGGCGCGGACATCTTCCTGGGCCTGTCGGCCGCCGGCGTGCTCAAGCAGGAGATGTCAAGGGCATGGCCGAGAGCCCGCTGCTGCTCCCGCTGGCCAACCCGATGCCGGAAATCCTGTCCCAGGTGGTCCATGAAGTGCGCCCGGACGCGATCCTCGCGACGGGCCGCACCGACTATCCGAACCAGTTCAACAATGTCCTCTGCTTCCCGTTCATCTTCCGCGGCGCGCTCGACGTCGGCGCGGCCACCATCACGCGCGAGATGGAAATCGCCGCCGTGAACGCGATCGCCGAATTGGCCCAGCAGGGGCAGAGCGATATCGTGGCGACCGCCTACGGCATCGAAGACATCTCCTTCGGTCCCGAATACCTGATCCCGAAGCCCTTCGATCCGCGCCTGATCGTCAAGATCGCGCTGGCGATGGAAGGCGGCGCGTGGCGACGCGCCCGATCGAAGACATGGACGCCTACGTCCAGCATCCGCAGCAGTTCGTCTACCACAGCGGCAACACTATGAAGTCGGTGTGCCAGGTAGCGCGCAACGCTCCGGCCGAGAAGAAGCGCGTGGTGTTCGCCGAGGGCGAGGAAGAGCACGTTCGGCGCGCGCTGCAGATCCCTGATCGACGAGAACGTCGCCAAGCCGATCCTGATCGGCCGCCCGAACGTGATCGAGAATCGCACGCGCGCAATCGCGGCGCGGAACGGGTCGTCTGCGGCGGGCCGCTGCGCCGGATCGACAACTGTTACTCCTCCGAAGACCACTACGCCAGTTTTAAACGTATTGTTGAATGATTTCGGGCTGATCGGCATGAGCGACACCACCTACTCGCACGATACGTCGGCTGCGGCGGACCTGTTCGCAACCGGCGACGGCAACCTGTTTCAACGTGTGATGCAGGTGCGCGCGGTCGCCCAGGGCGATGCCGCGCCGGAGGCGGCACCTTTGCGTCCGGACTGCCCAGAGCTTTCATCAACCGAGGAGCCTATGAGTCTTTTCGCGACCGTGCGACCCAATCTCGTGCAGTCGATCCGTGCCTTCCGCGTCCAGGATCTTGCGGACGAGGCGGCCCGGCTCGGCCAGCATTTCCTGTTCGCCTATTGCGGTACCGCGCAGTCGAAGCAGGCAGTGCTGGAAACAATCGCGACCTCGTTCCTGTTCGCGAAGCATTTCGGCAAGAACTACGACGCGCTGTACGACAGCCTGACCGACCTGGTCCAGAAGGCCGGCGAACAGCCGGGCTTCGTGATCGTGCTCGAGGCGCTGCCGATCGCGCAGAAGTTCGACACGGAAGGCCGCGAGACCCTGCTCGACGTGTTCCGAGAGGCCGCCGAGTTCTGGGCCGAGCGCAAGATCGCGTTTCGCGTGTTCTACTCGTTCGCCTGAGCGGGCGAATCGAGTGCGCCGGACGCGGCGGCTGGGGCTGAGGTCTCGGTGCCGTCCGGCCAGTTGTGAGAAAGCCCGCCGAGCGCGACCTTTTTTGCATCCGCCGATTGCCTCAGGCATGCTCGGGCGGGCCGCCATTCCAGTTTCCGCCCGGTTACAAGGCCCATCATCCCATGATTCTCATGCAGATCCGCGCATCCTGTCCTGTACCGCGCTGGCCTTCGTTGGCGCGGCACTGATCGCGGCCGTGCCCGGTCGGGCTGCGCCGCTGTCGCCAGCCAGACCACCGCGCTGCTGCTCGCGCTGTTCGTCAACAGCGACCTTGGCGCAAGGTCAGCAATACAACGACGCGATGCAGGGCATCGAGAGCGGTCGCGATGCGATCGATCTCCAGGCCCTACGCGCAGGCGCGGGCGGAAAACCCGCGCCATCTGGCGGAGCGGCTCACCCCGAGTCGATGCCGTCGGCGCAAGCGCGAGGCCTTGAGCGGGGGCCCCCTGCGCGGGATGTTCGGAGCGGTGACGGAGGCAATCGCGCATTCGCGCTGCCGCGTCACCGGCGAGACGCGGGAAGCTGATCCGGGCGGCGACGGGCAGTCGACCCGCCCAGATCGCTTATGTCTGCGAGGTGGCGAACCTCGCGTCGGCGATGGAACGGCTGCGGGTGGTGATGCCGCGTTAGGTCGTCAAGTCGGAGCAGGCCGCCACCGAGGCCCGTGCGGCGATTGGCCACGAAGCTGGCCGGAATGATCCCCGGTGCGCTGTTCGAGACGGTATCGAAGCCGATCCTCGAGACGCTGGGCATGCTGACGCAGATGCGCGGCGATTGAGCGGGACTTGGCGGCAGTTCGGCGCGCCACACAGTCGCGACAGCTGGCATGACGGCACCGGTTGCCTTGCCGTCGCTCCTACCAGCCGCCCCAGCGCCCCGCCAGTGCCGCCAGCATCGCCATCCCGGCCGTTTCGGTGCGCAGCGCGCGCGCGCCCAGCACGATCCCCTGGAAGCCGCATTCGCGCGCGGCATCTTCCTCGGCCGGGGACAAGCCGCCTTCGGGGCCGATCAGCAGGCGGATCTCGCCGGCCGGTGCCTGTTCCGGGAGCTCGGCGAAGGCGATGCTCGCGCGCGGCGACAGCATCAGCCGCAATTCGCCCTCGGCCCGCGGCGACAGCGCGGCCAGCCAAGCCGCGTAGTCGGACACGGCAGCCACCGCCGGCACGCGATTGCGCCCGCATTGCTCGCAGGCGGCGCGCACCACACCCTGCCAGTGCGCGACGCGCTTGTCGGCGCGTTCGCCGGAAAGCCTCACCACGCCGCGCGAGCTCGACAGAGGTGCCACGACGGCCACGCCCAGCTCGACCGCCTTCTCGATCAGCCAGTCCATCTTTCCGCCGCCGGCGATGCCCTGTGCGAGCGTGATCCGGTAGGGCGTCTCCAGCTCGCGCGCCTCGAAGGCCAGCGTGCGGGCCACGGCAGTGCGCTGGCCGATCTCGACCAGTTCGGCGCGATACTGGCCGCCGCTGCCGTCGAACAGTGTCAGCGCGTCGCCGACTTCGAGGCGCAGCACCTGGACATGGCGCGCGACCTCGACGGGCAGCACGATGCTAGCCTGGTCGGCCAGCGGGACATCGACGAAAAACCGCGGAACCGCGGAAGTACTGCTGCCGTTCATGCTTCGATGCGCCTTGCCAATGCCCAGCAGTAGTCGTTCAGGTCCTCGACCTGGGCGAAGCGGTCGCCCCAGAGCTGGTCGCAAGGCGCGGTCAGCAACTTGCCGCCGGCCACGCGCGCTGATGCAAGGCATCGACGTCGTCGATATACAGGTAGAAGGATTGCGGGGCCATGCTGTCGGCGCTGCGCGGCGTGCGCGCGGTCGAGCCGAACGCGCCCTCGGGCGCGAACATCAGGATCAGTTGGTCGTGGTAGGTCATTTCAACGTGCATGATCGGCGCCGTTTTTGCCTATCAATTAAGCGCTTTTCTAACCAGAATGCGTCGCCATAGAAGCGGATAGACGCCTGGGCGTTGCGAACGGCCAGATAGGGCGTCAACCAAGGAACGTTGGCCGGACGTGGGCCGGTCATCGGATAGTCTCCTGCGGTATGGGCGCCGATCAGCGCCGTAGGCCGAGTGTATCGCGCAGCCTGCGACGCAGGGCGAACAAGGCAGGATGGCGCTCGGCGATGCCGCGCTCGACCAGGCGCTCGTCGACGTCGTGGGCGAACAGCGCGCCCGCGTCGCTGGCCACCGCCATTAGCCACTGGCCGCCGTAGAAGCGGTACCGGGGCGACCACCGCGAAGCTCGCGCGCAACTCGGCCACCAGAGCGTGGCGATCCGCTCGGCATGGAAGCCGGGGGGGGGCAGGTGCATCGAGAGCGCCGCGCAGGGCGTCAAGATCCGCTTGAGCCATGCGAGGAAGCCGCGCGTGTAGAGGTCCAGCGGCCGGCGAATCGGGCGGCGTCAGGTCGAACACCACCAGGTCGAAGTGGCAGATGCTACGCGCCACGTAATGTGCTGCGTTGCCGATCACCAGCTCGACGCGAGGATCGTCGAGCGCGCCCCCTCGTGCACCGCGCCGAAGTGGCGGCGCGCTATCTCGACCACGGCCGCGTCAAGTTCGGTGATCACCACACGCGCTCGATCAAGGTAAGCCGCTGCGCGGCGACTAAAAGCGTGGATATGCGAAGGGGCTCGGGTCAGAGGAAGCGGAGTCGGTCGCCTGGCGCCCGTTGGGCGTGCTAGAGTCGAAAGCAATCGTTGATTGTCCGTGTGAGGTCTGATTCATTCGAACCATCAGCCGGATCAAACGCCTGTTCTAGACGGGCGATGCCTGGTGGAGATATTTCCACAAGCGCCAGGACGAGATCCGCCCGGTTGTGGTGGACAACGTGGTGCGCACGTGGGCGTGCGGACTGGACGTAATAGATTACGCTAGTCACTGCTGCACGAACGGGCACTGCCCGCATCGCAAGAAGGTCTGCTTCAGCTGCAAGGGCCGGTTCTACCCGACGCGCGGGAAGAAGGCAGCCGACCAGTGGATCGCCACGCAACGGGCGCGAGTTGCCCCAAACCCGCTGGCAACAGACCACGCTGACGATGCCATCAGCGCTGTGGAGCGTATTTTGATTGAAGCGCTCGTGACTGAAGTTGCCGAGCCCGCTGGCGGCCGGCGGTCGTGAAAGGCGCGGCGCAAAGGCTGTTGCCCGGCATTTTTATGGCGCTGCACCCGTTCGGACGGGACCTGCAATGGGAATTGCATGTTCATCTGAGCGTGCCGTTTGGCGGGGTGACAGCTGATGGCGAGCACTGGCGCAGTCGCTGTATTTCGTGAAGACGCAGATCATGCCGATGTGGCGCTACGCGATCGTTGACCTGCTGCGCTAGTCATACGAGCAACTGGTTGCCTGGTTAGTTACTTGACTCCGAGACCATCAACACACGGCGCGGATGAGATTTTGTCGTAACGGCGGCCCGAAGCAGGCGCGGCACCATCGCGGGCAAATCGAAACGGCGGTTGAAACGGTAGGCGAATTCAGCGAGATAGCGATGGGTATATTTGGCGTGATCGATAGCGTGGTACGTGCCCTTGAGGGCGGTTTTCAGGTTGTCTGAGCATCGTGTTGACCCAGCGGAACTCGGGGGCGCTGCGCGGCCTGACAGCCACCGCCCGTGAAATGGCGCTCATGACTGGCAGCCTTTTGCTTCACGCCGTCGAAACACCACAGGCCATCGGAAACGACGCACGCGGTGGGCATCAGGCTGCTGGCCGCCCAGACCTCAAGGGCCGCTTTGGTAAAGCCCGGCACAGGCCGAGAGCCGCATGAACAGGCGCCGGCCATCGTCAGAGGTCTGCACGACCGCTACAAACGGCGTCTTGCCGGGCGCGCCACGCCCAGCCTTACCGCCGGAGCGTTCCCCGCCCAGATACGCGTCGTCGACCTCGACCCGTTCGTCGAGCCGGCGTCGCTCTTCGCGCAGCCACATGGTCTCCAGCAACTTGTGCTTGATGAGCCAGACCGTCTTGTAGCTCACGCCCAGCTGGCGTTTGAGCTCCAGTCCGCTGATGGCGTTCTTGCTCTGCGTCACCAGGTAGATCGCCAGAAACCAGGTCGTCAGCGGCAATTTCGTCTTCTCGAATATCGTTCCGACGATCGACGGGCATTGGTACCGGCAGGACTGGCTCATGCATTCCCACAGTCGCCGGCCGTTGTAGGCGCTGGCGTAGCGCGTGCCCTTGCGTCGAGGGCACACCCACAGCCATCGGGCCAGCGAGACCCGACCAGCGCGGTCTCGCATTGCGCTTCGTTGCCGTACTGCTCCTGAAATTTTTTCATCGACAGACAGGCCTGAAACTGGATTCTGTTCATGGGCATGGCGCACGCTCCGTAAGCATCTGGCGAACGATACCTGATTTCATGCCTGCTTCGGAGTCAAGTAACTAATCAGCTTGGTTTTTGAAATGGTTTCTTAACAGCAACTC
>JAYFRX010000128.1:0-7046 GCA_040946945.1 Burkholderia sp.
CGACGACGCGTATCTGGGCGGGGAACGCTCCGGCGGTAAGGCTGTGGGCGTGGCGCGCCCGGCAAGACGCCGTTTGTAGCGGCCGTGCAGACCTCTGACGATGGCCGTCCTCTGTTCATGCGGCTCTCGCCCGTGCCGGGCTTTACCAAAGCGGCCCTTGAGGTCTGGGCGGCCAGCAGCCTGATGCCCACCGCGTGCGTCGTTTCCGATGGCCTGTGGTGTTTCGACGGCGTGACGCAAAAGGCTGCCAGTCATGAGCGCCATGTCACGGGCGGTGGCCGTCAGGCCGCGCAGCGCCCCGAGTTCGGCTGGGTCAACACGATGCTCGGCAACCTGAAAACGGCCCTCAAGGGCACGTGCCACGCTATCGATCACGCCAAATATGCCCATCGCTATCTTGCTGAATTCGCCTACCGTTTCAACCGCCGTTTCGATTTGCCGGCGATGGTGCCGCGCCTGCTTCGGGCCGCCGTTACGACAAAACCTCATCCTCGCCGTGTGTTGATGGTCTCGGAGTCAAGTAACTAATCAAAAAAATAGATGAAGGTTGAAGGCGGCGGTTCCCGCAGGAATTCGAGAGAATCGAGTTTCCAAGACCAAGCTCCAGAACAGGAGAACCGCCGAGGTGAAGCCTACCAAGAAACCTGGGCGGCGCGCCAAGTTGCCGCTGACGGTCGTCAGCAAACAGGAGCACGAGGCCCTGCGCGCCAGCTTTGCCGAACACGAACAGTTGTGGCTTCCGATGCGCGATCTGATCCAGAACACGCGCATCAGTGTTGACGCGCTGATGTACGATGCTGGCCGCGCGCTCGTCGAACAATTGCTGATGGTGTCTGCTCGCGAAGTGGCCCACGACAAGCACGCGGGGCGTGCCGCCGGCGACGTGCGCTGGCATGGCTCGCAGCCAGGCCGAATCGTGATGGACGAACGCAAGCTGCGGGTTCAGCGGCCCCGCCTGCGGGACAAGCGCGGCAATGAAGTGCCGATTCCCGCCCACACGCAGCTGAGCGACGACGAACGGCTCACGCAGCGCATGTACGACATCATAGTCAGCGGCGTGTCGACCCGAAAGTATGACGAGGCGTTGCCTGAAATGGCCCACACCGTCGGCATCTCGAAGAGCAGCGTCTCGCGCCAGTTCGTGAAGGCGAGCAAGAAAAAGCTTGACGGGCTGATGGAGCGTCGCTTCGAGGATCACGACATCCTAGCCATCTACCTGGACGGTATCATCGTCGATGGGTGCCACATTCTCACCGTGATTGGCGTCGAGAGCGACGCCCAGAAGCATTTGATGGGGCTGGTGAGCGGTTCGAGCGAGAACGCCGAAGTCATTAAGGATCTGCTGAATAGCCTGATCGAACGGGGGCTGGCGACCGACCGGGACTATCTGTTCGTGAGTGATCGGTCTAAGGCGCTGCGCTCGGCGATCGAGGCAGTGTTCAGCGAACGTGCCCACGTCCAGCGGTGCCGGACCCACAAGATTCGCAACGTGACCGAACGGCTGCCGAAGCAGACCCGACAGCAGGTCGCCTCGGTCATGCGTGCCGCGTACAAGCTGCCGGCCGACGACGGCCTCGCTCGGCTGAAGGCCCAGGCGGCATGGTTGAAGACCGACCATCCGGACGCGACGGCCTCGCTGCTTGAGGGGCTTGAGGAAACGTTCACGGTAAACCGCCTGGACCTGACGCCGCGACTGATCCACAGCCTGGCGACGACGAACCTGATCGAGAATCCGAACGGCGCGGTGCGCCGCGTCAGCGGCCGGGTCGACCGCTATCGCGATGTCGACGGCGATGCGATGGGCGGCCACTGGCTTCCTGGAATCTGAAAAGCGATGCCGTAAGCTCGGCGGTGCCGACGACCTCTGGATGCTCGCTGTTGCCTTGCATCGTCCGACCGATAAACGCGTTGACCATGACTTGAAGTCCGCCTAACCTACGAAACCCTGTCGCCCCAACCTTCAACTAAGAATGGGACACCGCCCTGTCTCTGCGAATGGATCACGGCTCGCAGTACAGGTCGGACGATTTCCGCGCCCAGCTCAAGTTCTGGGAGATTACGCCGGGCTACGCCTTCGTCGCTGAGCCGCAGACCAACGGCGTCGCCGAGTGTTTCAATCGGACCATGAAGGAGCAGGCTATCCACGGGCGTCTGTTCAACAACGTTAAAGAAGTTCGTGCTGCCGCCGTCGCGTTCAAGGATCGATACAATCGCGAATGGCGTCTTGCAAAACTGGGCTTCAAGTCCCCCCTCGATGTTCGCGCCGCGGGCAAGTGTGCGCCTAACTTCGCCGGAACGCCATCGGGTGGTTGGCTATAATGGTGGCTCTTCGCTTGGGTGAGATTATTTGCGCCCCGTCCCGTTTTTCCATCGTCAGGCAGAGAGCGCTCATGAGCTTCAGCAATGTTCCCGCCGGCAAGAATCTGCCGCACGATTTCAACGTCATCATCGAAATTTCGGCGCAAAGCGATCCGGTCAAGTACGAGGCCGACAAGGATCTCGGCCTGCTGGTGGTCGATCGCTTCGTCGGCACCGGCATGCGTTACCCGGTCAACTACGGATTCATCCCGCAGACGCTGTCGGGCGACGGCGATCCGGTCGACGTGCTGGTAATTACCCCGTTCCCGCTGCTGGCCGGCTCGGTGGTGCGTTCGCGCTCGCTCGGCATGCTGCAGATGACCGACGAGTCGGGCGTCGACGCCAAGCTGATCGCCGTGCCGCACGACAAGGTCTGCCCGATGACGGCCAACATCAAGTCGTTGGACGACGTGCCCGAGTACCTGAAAGACCAGATCAAGCACTTCTTCGAGCAGTACAAGGCGCTCGAGAAGGGCAAGTGGGTGAAGGTTGACGGCTGGGCCGGCATCGAGGCCGCCCACAAGGAAATTTCGGAAGGCGTGGCGAACGCCCAGAAGTAAGCCCCGCGTCGCGGTGTCGGCGTGCCGCGAGGCCGCGCCGGGTTTGCGCGAAACCGCGCGTGTTCGGTTTCGGGGCCGCGCGGGGGCGGCGGGCGCGTTTGAGCGGAGCTGGATCGAGCGCTGCCTTGGCCTGCGTCTCGATGCCGATTTCGATCGCGGCCGGGCTGGCTTCGGGGGCCGTGGCATCGAGGAGAGGGGCGTCGATGGCCACGTCGACCGTCTCGATCGCGTCTTCATCCTCGCCGACGATCACGGCCGGCAGCACCGAGTCCAGCGAACGCCGGCCGCCGGCCAGTTCGCGTTCCTGCGTCGGACTCAGGGCGCTTGACCCAGTATTCGGCGCTCGAGGCACTGGAGCAGTCGGCCAGCTCGAACGAGGCCAGCACCGCGCGCGGCTTGCGCGAGCGCGTGTAGCGCGGGCCGGTGTAGTTCGCGTTCTGGGCGAAACGGGCGTTGACGTCGGGGTGATGCCGGTGTAGACGCTGCCGTCCTCGCATTCGATCAGAATCAGATACAGGTACCAGGAGATGGCGCGGCCGAGGAAGCAAAGCCCTCAGTGTCTCAGAAAAACCGCGCGGCGCGCCGCATCGCCTGCCGGCTAGCTCATCGCAGGCCTGGGTCCTTGAAGGGATTGTGCTCGCGCAGCTCGTCCACGTAGGCGTGGATCTGCCCGGTCTCGCGTTTGAGGGAGCGGCCTACCGCATTTCCGAGAAAGTCGGGTGCGTGACGGGTCGGCATGAAGCCGCGCGCGAGCTTTTGCTCGCTCTGCGGCGCCGCCCTCGAAGGCACCGAGCTTTTCCTCGATGCAGAACTCGAGCAGCTGGCAGTAGGCGGTCTCGAAGTGCAGGCAGGGCAAAAAGTGTTCGAGCGCGCCCCAGTAGCGGCCGTAGAGCGTGCCACCGCCGGCCTCTCCGCGCGGCGTGGACGGCCAGCGGGCTGGCGATCGGCTCGGCGATCACCAGCAGTAGGTTCCCGGGCATGGTCTCGCCGATCCGGCGGAAAAAGTCGAGGTTCAGGTAAGGGCTCGAATAGTGCTCGCGATAGGTCTGCCGATAGCAGCGCGAGAAGAGAAGTGCCAGTCGTCCTCGCCGCGCACGCGGTGGAAGGTGACGCCGCGGCCTCGGCCACCTTGCGCCGTTCGGCGCGGATGTTCTTGCGCTTCTTCTATTCGAGCGCGGCTAGGAAGTCGTCGAAGTGGCGGTAGCCGTCGTTGAGCCAGTGGAACTGCACGCCCTCGCGCAGCATCATGCCCATCTGGGCCAGCAGGCCGGCTTCCTCGCCGGTCGGAAACAGCACGTGCAGAGAGGACACCTTGCTTTGCTCGGCCAGCGCCACCAGGGTGGCGGCGAGCTGGTACCGCGCGCGTTCGTTGGCAGCGATCAGGCGCGTACCCTGCACCGGCGTGAAGGGCACCGCGCAGAGCAGCTTCGGTTTAATAGGTCACGGCATTGCGCTGATAGGCGTCGGCCCAGGCCCAGCCCAACACCCACTCGCCGCCATACGAATGCTGCTTGGCGTAGACGGGCGAGGCCGCCACCAAGGCACCCGTGTCGGCCTCGCTCAAGGTGAGAAAATTCGGCGACCAGCCGATCGCGCAGCCGGTGGCGTCGTGAGCGTGGCGAGGAATTCATGGCGCAGGAAGGGTGTGGGATGCGCCTGTTGCGCCAGCAGGGCGTTCCACTCGCTGGCATCCACTTCCAGCGAGAAATCAGGAGTCCCATGCGATAATCGATGCGCTCGTGTTTCAACCGTCTGAGATCCGTTTCGATCGGCATGCGCGCGACAGGCGTGGCGCGCCATTGATGCACCCGGAAACACTCGTCACGCGGCCCGCCAGGCCGCGCAGGTTTCGTCATGAAAACCCGTCTCGCTCTCGCCCAACTAAACATCACCGTCGGAGATTTTGCCGGTAACGTCGCCCGCCTCGTCGAGACCGCGCGCGCCGCGCACAAGGATGGTGCGCAGCTGTTGGTCGCGCCGGAACTGGCGCTGTCGGGCTATCCGCCCGAGGACCTGTTGCTGCGCCCCGCCTTCTTCGCGGCCGCGGCCGAGGCGCTGGCCGAGCTGGCCGCGCGCCTGGCATCGCTGGAAGGCCTAGCGGTTCTGGTCGGCTATCCGCTGCGCGAGTCCAGCGCCGATGGTAATGCAAATCGCCCGATCGAGCGCGGTGCCGCTCCCGTCGACACCTATAACGCCGCTTCGCTGATCGTCGGCGGCGAGGTGGTGGCGACTTATCGCAAGCAGGACCTGCCCAATACCGAGGTATTCGACGAGAAGCGCTATTTTTCGACCGATCGAGCGCCCTGCGTGTTCGAGCTGAACGGCACGAAGTTCGGCATCGTGATCTGCGAGGACGTCTGGCACGCCTCGGCCGCCCAGCTCGCCAAGGCGGCCGGTGCCGAGGTGCTGCTGGTGCCGAACGGCTCGCCGTACCACATGCACAAGGACGCGGTGCGTATCGACATCCTGCGCGCGCGGATCCGCGAGACCGGCCTGCCGATGGTCTATGTGAACCTGGTCGGCGGCCAGGACGAGCTGGTGTTCGACGGCGGCTCCTTCGTGCTCGACGGCGCGGGCGAGCTGGTGGCGCGCATGGCGCAGTTCGAAGAGGGGCATGCTATCGTCGAGTTCGAAGGGGCGCGGCTGCTGCCCGGCGAGATTGCGCCGGTGCTGTCGACTGAAGCCCAGGTCTATCGCGCTCTGGTGCTTGGGGTGCGCGACTACATCGGCAAGAACGGCTTCCCCGGCGCGCTGATCGGCCTGTCGGGCGGCGTCGATTCGGCCCTGGTGCTGGCGGTGGCCTGCGACGCGCTCGGGCCCGAGCGGGTGCGCGCGGTGATGATGCCCTCGCGCTACACGGCCGATATTTCGACCACCGACGCGGCCGACATGGCGCACCGCGTCGGCGCGCGCTACGACGAGATCGCGATCGCACCGATGTTCGATGCGTTCCGCGCCTCGCTGGCCGCCGAGTTCGCTGGCCGCGAGGAGGATGCGACCGAGGAGAACATCCAGGCGCGGATCCGCGGCACGCTGCTGATGGCCCTGTCGAACAAGTTCGGCTCGATCGTGCTGACCACCGGCAACAAGAGCGAGATGGCGGTCGGTTACTGCACCCTGTACGGCGACATGGCGGGCGGCTTCGCGGTGATCAAGGACATCGCCAAGACCCTGGTCTATCGCCTCTGCCACTACCGGAATGCGGCCGCCGAGTTCGGCAGGCTGGCGGTGATCCCGGAGCGGATCCTCGCGCGCGCGCCCTCGGCTGAGCTGCGCGAGAACCAGACCGACCAGGACAGCTTGCCGTTCTACGATGCGCTCGACGCGATCATGCGCATGTACATGGAAGAGGACCGGCCGCTGGCCGAGATCGTCGCGGCCGGTTACGACGAGGCCGACGTGACGCGCGTCACGCGGCTCATCAAGATCAACGAATACAAGCGGCGCCAGGCGCCGATCGGGATCCGCGTCACGCACCGCGCGTTCGGCCGCGACTGGCGCTACCCGATCACCTCGCGTTTCACGGAACGCATCGACTGATGGGGCGTCGCGCGTAGAATCCATCCAGGACGTCCCCTTACCCGGAGCATCATCATGAAACGAATTACCGCCATCATCAAACCGTTCAAGCTCGACGAAGTGCGCGAGGCGCTCGCCGAGGTCGGCCTGACGGGCCTTACCGTGACGGAAGTGAAGGGCTTCGGCCGCCAGAAGGGCCATACCGAGCTCTATCGCGGTGCCGAATATGTGGTCGATTTCCTGCCCAAGATGAAGATCGAGGTGGTGGTGGCCGCCGAGCAGGTCGACCAGGTGATCGATGCCGTGATCGGCGCGGCGCGCACCGGCAAGATCGGAGACGGCAAGATCTTCGTTTCCGACGTCGAGCGCGTGATCCGCATCCGCACCGGCGAGGAGAACGAAGCGGCGGTCTGAGCGCCGGCTTCGTTTGCGGCGACGGCGGGCGCGAGGCCGGCTTGTTGCTAAGAGGTCAGTTCAAAAACCAATGAGGGGCTGTTTACTTTCTCGGTAAGCTGTTAGCCCTGGATGTCTGAACAACGGAACCCAAGGGATGGAAGCGCCAATCATTGATGACGACTGGTGGACACTGATCGAACCGTTACTGCCGCC
>JAYFRX010000129.1:0-7025 GCA_040946945.1 Burkholderia sp.
CGACCCAGCTCTCGATCTCTGCTGGGGTCGGGTCGAACTGGCGGCTGGCTGCGGCCACCGTCGTCTTGCCCTGGATGATCTCAAGGGCCAGCGCCGACTTACGCCGGGCGGTCCAGCGCTTGATCTCCTCTTCCATCATTTCGCTCATCGGCGTCTCCTTCGGGGAAAGTAACACCTGAGCAGGTTTTCAGTGGGTCATTACAACGAAGCGCTCGGGACGCGCTGAGATCATGCAAGTCGTCCTTGTCGACCTCGATCAACCGCAGGCCGTTGGCCACGAAGGCATTGAGGCAGAGGCCTTGATAAGCGATGGCTTGCCGGTGCCGCGCGCGGCCCGTCAACAGCACGTTGTTGGCAAGGCCCCGGGGGGGCCACGAACTAGCGCGTGTTCTGTTCGATCATCGCCTTCTGGCGCTTGATGTTGTACAGGTCCGTCGAGCCCGATCGTCGAGCTGGCCGGCACGGCCTGTAGGTAACCGCCCCTGGCGCCAGCGGAAAGCCGTCGCGGCATTCCAATCGACATCGGCGGGTGCCGGCGGCAGCAGGGTTTCGAAGCGGCCGAGCAAGGCTTCGGCACGGTCGCGAAACTGTTCGAGCTTGTTCATTCACTTTCCAGCAATCGGGTGATTCGATATTCGGCGGCGGCATGACGCGCCGTGCACCGGCTCAGGAGCGATAGTCGGCGTTGATGCTGACGTAGTCGTGAGACAGGTCGCAGGTCCAGACCGTTGCGCTCGCCTCGCCACGACCCAGCAGCACACGGATTGTGATCTCGCTCTGCTTCATCACGCGCTGGCCATCGGCTTCCTGGTAGGCCGGATTGCGGCCGCCGGCCTTGGCCACCAGCACATCATCGAGGTATAGGTCGATTTTGCCGACGTCGAGATCGGTCACGCCGGCATAGCCGATCGCGGCCAGGATCCGGCCGAGGTTCGGGTCCGAGGCGTAGAACGCTGTCTTCACCAGCGGCGAATGACCGATCGCGTAGGCGACCTTCCGGCATTCCGCCACGTCGCGGCCGCCCTCGACCTGCACCGTCATAAACTTGGTGGCACCCTCGCCGTCGCGCACGATCAGCTGCGACAGCGTCTGCGCCACCTCGGTGACGGCCTCGCGCAGCGCCGCATAGGCGGACGAGTCGACCGAGTCGATCGCCGGCCGGCTCGACTTGCCCGAGGCGATCAGGATGAAGGAATCGTTGGTCGAGGTATCGCCGTCGATCGTGATGCAGTTGAAGGAGCGGTTCGCGACCTCCTTCACCAGCTGGTCGAGCACGGGCTGGGCAACCTTGGCGTCGAAGGCCAGGTAGCCGAGCATGGTTGCCATGTTCGGCTTGATCATGCCGGCACCCTTGCTGATGCCGGTCAGCGTGACCGTGTGGCCGTCAATCGTGACCTGACGCGAGGCGGCCTTGGGCAGCGTATCGGTGGTCATGATCGCCTGCGCGGCGTCGAACCAGTTGGCGGCCGTCCGGTTCGCCAGCGCGGCAGGCAGGCAGGCCTTCAGGCGATCGACGGGCAGCGGCTCGAGAATCACGCCGGTCGAGAACGGCAGCACCTGCGAGGGCTGCAGGCCGGCCAGGCGTGCGAGTTCGTCGCAGGTCGCGCGGGTCGCGGCCAGGCCCGGCTCGCCGGTGCCGGCGTTCGCGTTGCCGGTATTGACCACCAGCGCGCGAATTGCCGGGCCGCCGGCGCGCACCGCTGCGAGGTGCGCGCGGCAGACGATCACGGGTGCCGCGCAAAAGCGGTTCTCGGTGAACACGCCGGCCACCGTCGCGCCTTCCTTGACCGAGATGACGAGCACGTCCTTGCGGTTCGGCTTGCGGATGTTGGCCTCGGCCCAGCCTAGCGTGACGCCAGCGACGGGATGCAGCTGCGCAGGATCGATCAAAGGGAAATTGACAGCCATGGAGACACTTGCCGGAAGGAAAATGCCGACCCCTGCCAGCATCGATAGATTTGATCGGCGTTGTTGCATAGGTCCGGCCGCGACGTGCTGACGTTTACGCGCAACAACGGCCGCGCGAGGCTCTGGGCTCTGTTACCAGTTCGATTTCCAGCGTAGATTCTCGATTTTTGCCGATAAAATTGGCAAGGATACACCAGCAAGCCATCGAGTTCCAAAGCCCAATACCGTCTCAAGAACTGGGCGCAGTACAACGCGGGCCTCATTGCTCGAGGAGACGTGACGGTGTGGATCGACCCAAGCCTGTTCTCAGCACGGCGCGAACTGGACGTGCGCGCCCGTGGCCGCTCCTGCGTCTACCCAGATGCGCTCATACAGGTGTGTGTTGCTCGGCCTCAAGCAAGTCTTTCAACTGCCACTGCGCGCGCTCCAAGGCTGCTCGCTCAGCCCGAGCAAGCTTGCCTTCCCGGGCTTGCCGGTGCCCAACTACACGAGACCCTGAGCCGCCGCGCGCAGACACTGAAGGTCGCGCTGCCAGCACTGCACACCAGCGAGCCGCTGCACCTTGTCGTTGACAGTACCGGACTGAAGGTCTATGCCGAAGACGAATGGAAAGTCCGCCAGCACGGCTGGTCCAAGTGCCGCACCTGTCGCAAGGTCCATCTGGCGGTGGACACGAACACCGGCCAAATCTGCGCCGCGCTGATGACGCCTCAGGACGAGGGAGATGGCGAAGTGCTGCCCGATTTGCTCGACCCGATTCTCCCTGACGTGCCGATCGACACCATGGGTGGCGACGGCGCCCAGGACACCAAGCCGTGCCACGCGAAAATTGCCGCGCGTGGCTATCCCGTCGATTCCGCCCCGCAAGGGCTCAAACCTTGGCCTGAGAGCACGTCCGCGCGGGCAATGAGGCCATCGTTGCTATCGCGAAGAGTAGCAGGCGCAAATTGGAAGCAGGAGAGCGGCTACCACCGGCGTTCGCTGGCAGAGCCCCTGATGTGTCCAGACTCAAGATACTCACGGGTCCGTGCCTGTGGGCTCGCGAGAGCGGCTCTCAGTCGACCGAAGCGTCGATGCGTGCGGGCGTGCTCAACCGTAGGGTAGCGCTCGCTCGCAGTCCGTCCCTAGCGCCTGAGATCGAAAACATGGGCGGTCACTTCGTCCCTACGCTCAATTTATGCAACAACGACGCCGATTTGAACGAAGCAGCGGCGCGCATTGCTGCAGGCTGCCGCAGACTGCATCTTGCAGTACGCAAGTGACGAAACGGCGACCGTGCGCGGCATGGATCGCATGCCGTGCCGGCAGCCGCGGGGATCAGATCAGCTTGCCGTGACACTGCTTGTACTTCTTGTCGCTGCCGCAGGGGCAGGGATCGTTGCGCCCGACCCGCGGCACTTCGCCGACGGCATTGCCCGCCATCGCGTTGCCGACCAGCTCGGCCGTGGCATCGGTCGCGGCGGCCCCATCGAAGAAATCGGCATGGCGGAATTTGACGTTGTCGAGATTGCCGCCCGCTTCCCCGATCTGCTCGGCGGTTTCCTCCAGCTGCTCTGGCAACTGGATCTGCACGTTCATGACGATGCGCGTGACTTCCTGCTTGGTTGCCTCGAGCATCGCGGAGAACAACTCGAAGGCCTCGCGCTTGTATTCCTGCTTCGGGTTCTTCTGCGCGTAACCGCGCAGGTGGATGCCCTGGCGCAGGTGGTCGAGCGCGGCCAAATGCTCGCGCCAGAGGCGGTCGAGCGTCTGCAGCATGATTGAGCGCTCGAAGGAGCTGAAGGCCTCGCGGCCGACCATCGCGACCTTGGCCTCGTAATGCTCGTCGGCCGCCATCACGACGGCCTCGAGGAATTCGTCGACGCTTATCGACTGCGACTCGTTGACCATCTCCTGGATCGCCAGATCGAGGCCCCAGTCGTTGCGCAGCGCCTCCTCGAGCTCGGGCAGGTCCCATTGCTCCTCGATGCTGCCCTGCACCACGAACTGATTGACCACCTCGGTGATCACGCCGCGGCGCATCGCGCCGATCGTCTCGGCGATGTCGTTCGCTTCGAGCAACTCATTGCGCTGCTGGTAGATGACCTTGCGCTGGTCGTTGGAAACGTCATCGTATTCGAGCAGCTGCTTGCGGATGTCGAAGTGGCGCGCCTCGACCTTGCGCTGCGCCGATTCGATCGAACGCGTCACGATGCCGGCCTCGATCGCCTCGCCCTCGGGCATCTTCAGGCGATCCATGATGGCGCGCACGCGGTCGCCCGCGAAGATACGCAAAAGCGGATCGTCGAGCGACAGGTAGAAGCGCGAGGAACCCGGGTCGCCCTGGCGGCCGGCACGGCCGCGCAGCTGGTTGTCGATTCGGCGCGATTCGTGGCGCTCGGTACCGATGATGTGCAGGCCGCCAGCGGCTTTGACCTGCTCGTGCAGAGTTTCCCACTCGTCGTGCAGCTGCTTGATGCGCACGCCCTTCTCCTCGGCCGGGATCGCCTCGTCGGCCTCGAGCAAGGCGGCCTGCTTCTCGGCGTTGCCGCCCAGCAAGATGTCGGTACCGCGACCGGCCATGTTGGTGGCGATCGTAATCCGCTGCGGCCGGCCGGCCTCGGCGACGATCGCCGCCTCGCGCGCGTGCTGCTTGGCGTTGAGCACCTCGTGCGGCAGCCTGGCCTGCGTGAGCAGGTGCGAGAGCAACTCCGAGTTCTCGATTGAGGTGGTGCCAACCAGCACCGGCTGGCCGCGCTCGTAGCAGTCGCGGATGTCGCGGATCACCGCATCGTAGCGCTCCTTCGCGCTCTTGTAGATCTGGTCCTGCTTGTCGATCCGCTTGGGCGGACGGTTGGTCGGGACCACCACCGTCTCGAGGCCGTAGATCTCGTTGAACTCGTACGCCTCGGTATCGGCCGTGCCGGTCATGCCGGCCAGCTTCGCGTACATGCGGAAGTAGTTCTGGAAGGTGATCGAGGCGAGCGTCTGGTTCTCGCTTTGGATCTTCGCGTGCTCCTTGGCCTCAACCGCCTGGTGCAGGCCGTCGGACCAGCGGCGGCCCGCCATCAGGCGGCCGGTGAACTCGTCGACGATCACCACCTCGCCGTTCTGCACCACGTAGTGCTGGTCGAGGTGGAACAGCGTGTGGGCGCGCAGCGCCGCGTACACATGGTGCATCAGCGTGATGTTTTGCGGCGCGTACAGGCTCTCGCCCTCGCCGATCAGGCCCCACTCGGCCAGCAGGCGCTCGGCCTTCTCGTGGCCGGACTCGGTCAGGAACACCTGGCGCGCCTTCTCGTCGAGCGTGTAGTCGCCCGGTTTCTCGACGCCGGTGCCGTCGGCCTTCTCCTCGCCGATCTGGCGCTCCAGCAGCGGCGGCAGCGCGTTCATGCGCACGTAGAGTTCGGTGTGGTCGTCGGCCTGGCCCGAAATGATCAGCGGCGTGCGGGCCTCGTCGATCAGGATCGAGTCCACTTCGTCGACCACGGCAAAATTCAGCGCCCGCTGCACACGCGCCTCGGTCTCGTAGACCATGTTGTCGCGCAGGTAGTCGAAGCCGAATTCGTTGTTGGTACCGTAGGTGATGTCGGACGCGTAGGCTTCCTGCTTCTGCTCGTGCTCCATGCCGGACAGGTTGATGCTGACCGACAGCCCGAGGAAGTTGTAGAGGCGCTCCATCCACTCGGCATCGCGCTGCGCCAGGTAGTCGTTGACGGTCACCACATGCACGCCGCGGCCCGACAGCGCGTTTAGGTACACCGGCAGCGTCGCAACCAGGGTTTTGCCCTCGCCGGTGCGCATTTCGGCGATTTTGCCGTAATGCAGCACCATGCCGCCGATCAGCTGCACGTCGAAGTGACGCATCTTCAGCACCCGCCGGCTGGCTTCGCGGCAGACCGCGAACGCCTCCGGCAACAGCTTGTCGAGCGACGCGCCGGCCGCGACACGCTGGCGGAATTCACCCGTCTTGCCGCGCAACTGGTCATCCGTCAGCTGCTCGAATTGTGATTCGAGCGCATTGATCGCCGTGACGGTCTTTTGGTATTGCTTGACTAGCCGCTGGTTGCGGCTGCCAAAAATCTTCTGGAGAAAACCGGTTGTCATCGATCGGGTCTGCGTCGCAGCAACGGCTCCGGAGCGGATGACGCCGGCCCCGGTGCGCCGAGCCTTGGCGGCTTAGCGTATGAGTGAATTTAAAAAAATTTTAGCACGCGCCTTTAGGCAAACCGGTGTCGCGCCGGCACCGACCAGGACTTCCGCATGAAGAGGTCGGTGTGGCAAGGGTGAGCGTGCGGAAGTGAGTGGTTGTAAACATCGGCGTGCTGGAGTTTACTCTCGATTTTTGGCGCAACGAGAGATGCCTTCGCTCATCGATGCGTTCGTCGAGTTGCGGGATCCGAAGTGCCGTCAGCGCCGTTACCCGCTGGACGAAATTGTGCTGACGGGCGCTGTGCGCCGTCCGGTGCGGAGTGGAAGTCTGGGAGACGATGGCGCTGTGGGGGCGAACCTAACTGGGGTGGCTGTGCAAGCATCTGGCTTACGCGAATGAAATTCCATACGAAGACACGTTCAGGCGGGTGTTCGGTGGATTGAGCCGGGTTGCCTTCGAGCGCTGCTTCATCGAATGGGTGGGGCACCTGTGTCCGAGCCTCGCGGGCCTGCACGTCGCGATTGAGGGCAAGACGGTGCGCGGCAACGCGGGCCGTAGCAGGCATCCGCTGCATCTGGTCTCGGCGAAGCCGATGAAGGCCGTTGAAATGTCGCGGCTGGTGCACACACACTGGGGGATCGAGAAGTAACTCCAGTGGGTGCTTAGAGGTCAGTTCAAAAAACAACCTGATTAGTTACTTGACCCCGAGGCCATCAACACACGGCGAGGATGAGGTTTTGTCGTAACGGCGGCCCGAAGCAGGCGCGGCGCCATCGCGGGCAAATCTAAACAGCGGTTGAAACGGTAGGCGAATTCAGCGAGATAGCGATGGGCATATTTGGCGTGATCGATAGCGTGGTGGTACGTGCCCTTGAGGGCCGTTTTCAGGTTGCCGAGCATCGTGTTGACCCAGCGGAACTCGGGGCGCTGCGCGGCCTGACGGCCACCGCCCGTGACATGGCGCTCATGACTGGCAGCCTTTTGC
>JAYFRX010000130.1:0-7025 GCA_040946945.1 Burkholderia sp.
GCCGCCGCGCCAGCCTCGGCACCACGCGCGCCATCCCCGAGGTTCCGCCCCGGCTCCTGCGTCGTGGCCCCGCTCTCACGGGCTTGTGCTTCTTCGGCTCGCATCGAGTCTCTACCGTCCTAATCGCAGTCATTCCTGTTCGGCCCTTCGGTCCTACCGCACCTACTATGACCTCGGCTGACTTCCCCACGACCATCCCAACGCCTCTCGACGTCGGTAGCTCTTGGCAGCCGTGTGGATCTCCCCCGGTATTGCACACCCACCTTCACGCTTATGCCTGTCGGATATACGCCGCATCGTTCCGTGCAAGTTTCGGGCTTTGACCTTTTTCGCTGCCTCATCCCAACGCGTCGCCTCGTATCCGCTTCCTGTTCGTCAGGCCAGCGCTTTGCCTCGGGCTTCCTTCAGACTCGTAGTCCACCCACGAAACCCTTTCCTCTGGCTAACACTTCCCCTTGCCGGGTGTGTAGAGGACTTTCACCTCCGAGTGAGTGCGCCCTGCCGGGCGCACAAAAAAAAGCGGTGCGCGGGCGAGCTGGCCGCGCACCGCCGTCATCGGGTGCGTGACCCGCTTACAACCGTTCGATGATGCCGGCGGCGCCCATCCCGGTGCCGACGCACATCGTGACCATCCCGTACTTCAGGTGGCGGCGGCGCAGCGCGTGCACTACGGTGGCCACGCGGATCGCGCCGGTTGCGCCGAGCGGGTGGCCCAGCGCGATCGCGCCACCTATCGGGTTGACCTTGGCGGGATCGAGGCCGAGATCGCGGATCACGGCCAGCGACTGCGCCGCGAAGGCCTCGTTCAGCTCGATCCAGTCGAGATCGGCCTGCTTGAGGCCGGCGGCCTTCAGCGCAGCGGGAATCGCCTCCTTCGGGCCAATACCCATGATCTCGGGCGGCACGCCGCGCACCGCGAAGCTGACGAAGCGCGCCAGCGGCGTCAAGTTGAACTGCTTGAGCGCCTTCTCCGAGACTACGATCAGCGCGCCGGCACCGTCCGAGGTCTGCGAGCTGTTGCCGGCTGTCACCGAGCCCTTATTGGCAAACACCGTGCGGAGCTTGGCCAGGCCCTCGGGCGAGGTTTCGGCGCGCGGGCCTTCGTCGAGCTTCAGCTCGTGCGTCCTTATCTCGACCTCGCCGGTGGGCAAGTTCGGGAAACGCTCGGTGATGGTGTAAGGCGAGATCTCGTCGTTGAATTCACCGCCTTCCTGCGCGGCGAAAGCCTTGCGGTGCGACTCCATCGAGAACGCGTCCTGGTCCTCGCGGCTCACCTTCCACTGCTCGGCCACGCGCTCGGCGGTCAGGCCCATGCCGTAGGCGATGCCCACGTCCTCGTTACGGTCGAAGATATGCGGCGACAGCGAGGGCTTGTTGCCCATCATCGGCACCATGCTCATCGATTCGCAGCCGCCCGCGATCAGCGCGTCCGACTCGCCCACGCGGATGCGGTCCGCCGCCATCGCCAGCGCGGTGATGCCCGAGGCGCAGAAGCGGTTGACCGTGACGCCGCCGACCATGTTCGGCAGGCCCGCCAGCAGCGCGCCCATGCGCGCCACGTTGAGGCCCTGCTCGGCCTCGGGGATCGCGCAGCCGATGATGGCGTCCTCGATTAGCTTGGTGTCGAGACCTGGCACTTGCGAGACCGCCGACTTGATCGCGTGGACCAGCAGCTCGTCCGGCCGCGTGTTCTTGAACGCGCCGCGCGGTGCCTTGCCGATCGGCGTGCGGCTGGCGGCGACGATGTATGCGTCTTGCAACTGTTTGCTCATTTTTGGCTCCTGTCGGCCGGCAGCGACGCGCTCGCGACCGTGCCGGCTTCGTGCAAGGTGGTTGTTCGCGATCCGCTCAGTTGCGCACCCGCTTGCCGGTCTGCAACATGCCTATGATCCGTTCCTGCGTCTTCTGCGTGCCGAGAAGCTCGACAAAGGCGCGGCGCTCCAGCGCGAGCAGCCATTCCTCGTCGACCGTGCTGCCGGCCTCGACGTCGCCGCCGCAGACCGCTTCCGCGATGCGGCTGGCGATGCGGTAGTCGTGCTCGCTGATGAAGCGGCCGTCGCGCATGTTGACCAGCTGCGCCTTGATGGTCGAAATCGCCGAGCGGCCCGCCACTCGAATTTCCTTGGCCTTGAGCGGCGCGCGGTAGCCGGTATCGGCCAGCGCCCGCGCTTCCTTCTTGGCCACGTCGAGCAGTTCAAAGACGTTGAACACGATGGTGTCGGAGGACTTCACGTAGCCCATCGCGCGCGCATCGTGCGCCGAGGCGGACACCTTGGCCATCGCCGCGTTCTCGAAGGACTTGGTGACGAACTTGAGGAGCTCGGTAGTCGCGCTGGCCGCAGTGGCAGCCTCCGCCGCACGCAGCGCCGCTTCCTTGAGGCCGCCGCCGGCCGGCACCAGGCCCACGCCCACTTCCACCAGGCCGACGTAGCTCTCGATGTGCACCACCCGCTTGGCGCTATGCAGCATCAGCTCGCAGCCGCCGCCCAGTGCGATGCCCGAGACGGCCGCCACCACCGGCACGTTGGCGTACTTCACGCGCAACATGCATTCCTGGAACTTCTTGACGAACAACTCGATGCCCTTGGCACCGCCCATCATGAAGGCGGGCATGGCTTCCTCGAGGTTCGCTCCGGCCGAGAACGGGCCGCCCGGCGTGCCGATCTTGAGCGAGGTCGGCTGCCAGATCACCATGCCCTTGTAGTCCTTCTCGGCCAGCTCGATGGCCTGCGCCAGGCCGTCGATCACGCCCGGGCCGATGGTGTTCATCTTCGACTTGAACGAGACGATCACCACGTCGTCCTCACCCGCGCGCTCGTCCACCCAGGCGCGCACCGAATCGGCCTCGAACAGCGTCTTGCCCCAGCTGAGCGGATCGCGGCCGGCTTCGCCGAGCAGCGGCGCACGGAACACCTGGTGCTCGTAGACGGGCAGCGAGGAGCGCGGCACGTACTTGGCCGCCGACGGTGACCACGAACCTTCAGTGCTGTGCACGCCGCCCTTCTCGGCCACCGTGCCTTCCAGCACCCAGGCGGGCAGCGGGACATTGGCGAGCGCCTTGCCCGCCGCGATGTCCTCCTGCACCCACTCGGCCACCTGCTTCCAGCCCGCGGCCTGCCAGCTCTCGAACGGGCCTTCGTTCCAGCCGAAGCCCCAGCGGATCGCCAGGTCGACGTCGCGCGCGTTGTCGGCGATCGACTCGAGGTGGAAGCCGATGTAGTGGAACACGTCTCGGAACACCGACCACAGGAACTGCGCATGCGGATGCGAGGCCTCGCGCAGCAGCTTCAGGCGCTCGGCGGGCGGGCGCTTGAGGATGCGCGCCACGGTCTCGTCGGCTTTCGCGCCGTCGTCGACATAGCTGCCCGACTTTGGATCGAGCACCTTGATCGCCTTGCCTTCCTTCTTGTAGAAGCCGGCACCGGTCTTCTGGCCGAGCGCGCCCTGCTTCACCAGCTCGGCGAGCACCGGCGGGGTTTCATAGACGGGTAAGAACGGATCGTCGGCGAGGTTGTCCTGCATCGTTTTGATCACGTGGGCCATGGTGTCGAGACCCACCACGTCGGCGGTGCGGAAGGTCGCCGACTTGGCGCGGCCCAGCCGCACGCCGGTCAGGTCGTCCACCTCGTCGAAGCGCAGGCCGAACTTGGTGGCCTCGGCGATCACCGCGAGGATCGAGAAGATGCCGACGCGGTTAGCGATGAAGTTCGGGGTGTCCTTGGCGCGCACCACGCCCTTGCCGACCACGCTGGTCACGAAAGTTTCGAGCTGATCGAGGATCTCGGGCCCCGTGTGGGCGGTCGGGATCAGCTCGACGAGGTGCATATAGCGCGGGGGATTGAAGAAGTGCACGCCGCTGAAGCGTGCCTTCAGCTCATCGGAGAAGCCTTCCGAGAGCGCCGTGATCGACAGGCCTGAGGTGTTCGAGGCGAAGATCGCGTTCGGCCCGATGTGCGGCGTGACCTTCTTGTAGAGGTCGTGCTTCCAGTCCATGCGCTCGGCGATCGCCTCGATTACCAGATCGCATTCGGCAAGCCTGGCGAGGCCGTCCTCGTAGTTCGCGGGTTCGAGGTACTTCGCGTCATCCTTCACGCCAAACGGCTCCGGCGACAGCTTTTTGAGATTTTCGATGGCCTTCAGCGCGATGCCGTTCTTGGGACCTTCCTTGGCCGGCAGATCGAACAGCAGCACCGGGACGCGCACGTTGACGAGATGCGCGGCGATCTGCGCGCCCATCACGCCGGCACCGAGCACGGCGACCTTGCGAATGATGAAATTGCTCACGGGACTCCTCCGGGCAAAACCGCGCGTCGCGCCCGGCAGGCAGGCTTCCGAAGGCGCGGTGTGTGAGTGTGCTGGGACGCCAGGGCCTCGCGTCAGAACAGCGCTTCGTCGACTTCCATCAGCGTCTTCGAGCCGGCACGCGCGGCGTGGATGGTGGCCGCCGTTTCCGGCAGCAGGCGCGCGAAGTAGAAACGCGCGGTGGCCAGCTTCGACTTGTAGAACGAGTCGCCCGAGGCTTCCTTGTCGAGCGCGAGGCGTGCCATGCGCGCCCAAAAGTAGGCGAACACCAGGTGGCCGGCGGTGCGCAAGTAAGGCACAGCGGCGGCACCAACCTCGTCCGGGTTCTGCATTGCCTTCATGCCGATTTCCATGGTCAGCTTCTGCAGCTTCTCGCCGATGTCTGCCAGCGGATTGCCGAACTCGGCCATCTCCGGCTTGACGCCTTCGGCCTCGACGAACTCGGTGACAATTGCGCCGAACTTCTTGAGCTTGGCACCCATGTCGCCGAGTACTTTGCGGCCCAGCAGGTCGAGCGACTGGATCGAGTTGGTGCCTTCGTAGATCATGTTGATCCGTGCGTCGCGCACGTACTGCTCCATGCCCCACTCGGAGATGAAGCCGTGGCCGCCGTAGATTTGCATCGCATGGTTGGTGCACTCGAAGGCGTTGTCGGTCAGGAAGGCCTTGATGATCGGCGTGAGCAGGGCGACCAGGTCGGCCGATTCCTTGCGCACCGATTCGTCGCCGTGCGAGAGTTCCTTGTCGATCTGCAGCGCTGACCAGTAGGTGAAGGCGCGCGCGCCCTCGGCATAGGCCTTCTGAGTGAGCAGCATGCGGCGCACGTCCGGGTGGACGATGATCGGGTCGGCGGCCTTCTCCGGTGCCTTCGGGCCCGTCAGCGAGCGCATCTGCAGGCGCTCCTTTGCGTAGGTCAGCGAGTTCTGGTAGGCGACCTCGGTCAGGCCCAGACTCTGCATGCCGACCCCGAGGCGCGCCGCGTTCATCATCACGAACATGGCGTTGAGGCCCTTGTTCGGCTCGCCGACCAGCCAGCCGGTGGCGTTGTCGAGGTTCATCACGCAGGTGGCATTGCCATGGATGCCCATCTTGTGCTCGATCGAGCCGCACTTGATGCCGTTGCGCTCGCCCGGCTCGCCCGAAGCGTCGGGGATGAACTTCGGCACGATGAACAACGAGATGCCCTTGGTGCCCTGCGGCGCATCCAGCAGGCGCGCCAGCACGAGATGGACGATGTTCTTCGCGATGTCGTGTTCGCCGCCAGAGATGAAGATCTTGGTGCCGCTGATCGAGTAGGCACCGCCGGTGGTTGGCTCGGCCTTGGTGCGCAGGATGCCGAGGTCGGTGCCGCAATGCGGCTCGGTCATGCACATGGTGCCGGTCCATTCGCCCGACACGAGTTTCGGCAGGTACCGCTGCTGGAATTCAGGTGCGCCGTGCGCGTGCAGGCATTCGTAGACACCGTGCGAGAGGCCCGGATACATGGTCCAGGCCTGGTTCGCCGAGTTCATCATCTCGTAGAGCGCGTTGTTCACGAAGGCGGGCAGGCCCTGGCCGCCGTAGTTGGGATCCCAGCCCAGCGCCGGCCAGCCGGCCTCGACGTACTGCTGGTAGGCTTCCCTGAAGCCGGTCGGCGTCTTGACGACGCCGTCGCCCTCGTACTTGCAGCCTTCGCGGTCGCCCACCTGATTGAGCGGGAACAGCACCTCGGCGCAAAACTTGCCGGCCTCCTCGAGCATCTGGTTGATGGTGTCGGCATCGAGGTCAGCGTGTTTCGGCATCTGCTTCAGTTCGGCTTCGACATTCAGCAACTCATGCAGCACGAATTGCATGTCGCGTAGCGGGGCAACGTACTGTCCCATGACTCTCTCCAAAGATAGGGCATTTGGCTCGAGCCTCGCGCGGGCGTCAGGGCACCGCTACCGGCTCTCGCTCAGATACAAAACAATCGTCTTTTCCAGCGCGGCCCACGTCAGACGCACGCCATCCGGCAGATGCAGGAAACGGGCGTCATGGTGCAGACCGAGCGTGAAGCTGTACAACTCGAAGAGCATCATGTCCGGATCAGTATCCGGGCGCAGATGGCCTTCGTCCTTCGCCTGCGAAATCGCGCGCAGCAACGCCGCACGCCAGGCCGTCACGCTTGCGATCAATTGCTCGCGCACCGAGCTGTCCGGCCGGTCGTCGTACTCGACGGCACCGTTGATGTAGATGCATCCGGTGGTCACTTCCTGGATGCGCTTCTCGATCCAGCGGGCCAGCATCGCACGCAGACGCGGCAGGCCGGGCGGCTCGCGCAGGCTCGGAAAGAACACCTCACTCTCGAAGCGGCGGTGATATTCGCGAACCACCTCCACCTGCAGGTCCTCGTGCGAGCCGAAATGCGCAAACACGCCGCTCTTGCTCATCTGCATGCGATCGGCCAGCAGGCCGATCGTCAGACCTCCCAGCCCGTCTCGGCTAGCAAGGTCCAAAGCTGCTTCGAGTATCGCAGCACGCGTCTGTTCGCCTTTTCGCATAGGCTTGATGTCTAAACCGTTCACGGATGCTCCAGAAAACAGAACGACCGTATTATTATTGAGTGCGACCGTCGTTCGAACAAGGTAAGCCGCTGCGCGGCGACTAAAACCGTCGGTATGCAGAAGCGATCGCTCGCAGTGATGTAGGCGCGCAGAAAGCCGAAGATGCTAGAGTCGAATACATCGCGCGCATCGGGGAGGACC
>JAYFRX010000131.1:0-7002 GCA_040946945.1 Burkholderia sp.
TCGGATTGCAGCGGGTGTGTCAGGCGCTCTATTTCCCGCGCGCGACGATCTATGCCGAGCGTGCCAGGGCGCTGAGCAACGTCGCCCAGCTTTGCCCCCATGCGACGCGGTCCGAAGCCCAAGGCGTCGTACCGCCAGCTGCTCGAAGCGATCCGTGCCGATCTGGCTCGTACGCCGGTCGTCGGTGAAGGGGGCGCCAGGTATGGGCGCGTCTGCGCATCCAGGACGACATCCGCGTGTCCCGAGCTCGTGTCTCGCCGCTGACGCGCGAACACGGCTTGCTTTCGTCCCACCGGCAACCGCAGAAACCGCCCAACGCTCATAACGGTTGAATTGCGACTGATCGACCTAACGAGATGTGGGGCGCCGATGGCGCCAAGGTTCAAACCGTCGATGAGGGCCTGGTCTGGATCTTCGCTGTGGTTGATCATTGCAACGCGGCGTGTGTTGGTATCCACGTCACCAAGGTGGGCAACCGCTTTGCCGCACTGGAGCCAATCAGCCAAGGGGGCACGAGCAGTTCGGATCGGTCGAAGCTGATGCCGGCCGTGGACTGTCCCTGCAAATGGATCACGGCTCGCAGTACAGGTCGGACGATTTCCGCGCCCAGCTCAAGTTCTGGGGGATTACGCCGAGCTACGCCTTCGTCGCTGAGCCGCAGACCCACGGCGTCGCCGAGCGTTTCAATCGGACCATGGAGGAGCATGGCTATCCACGGGCGTTTGTTCAACCACGTTGAAGAAGTTCGTGCTGCCGCCGTCGCGTTCAAGGATCGATACAATCGCGAATAGCGTCTCGAAAAACTGGGCTTCAAGTCCCCGCCTCGAAGCCCGTCAGGCACCGCTCTTGCTCTGGTACACCGGCAGGCTTCAAGTATTCGTTCGTGCTGGATATCCATTACTGGGCCTCCGTCAGCAGGGACTGGTAGACTGACAGTTGATGCTGCAACGGCGTATCATCGAAACGCGACGGCTGCGGCATCGCTGGCATGGAGGCGGACGGTAGACTCGCACGTCGTGGCTCCGGCGAGGACTGCAGCTTCGATTGTTCCAGCCGCAGGCGCTCGATCCGCGACTGTCTGGTCGTGCCATGGACGCGAACATTGGCGACCTCCCTCAACCAGCGCACGACCTCGGCGTTCGCCGTGGTCGCGTCGAGCGAGCGCCGATCCTGAGCCAGGCGGCTTGCCAGCCGATTGTAGAAGCTGCGGCGCAGAGAGCCGTTGAAGCGTTCTACCTTGCCCTTGGTGTTCGCTCGATACGGCTTGCACCGCCGTGACACGAAGCTGTAATGCTTCGCAAAGTCGAGGAACGCGGGCTGATAGCGATGCAGTCCCGGGCCGTAGGCGTCCCGGCCTATCACGACCGTCTTGACGTTGTCGTAAAGAACCTCGCGGGGAGGAACTCCGTCAAAGAAGTCGAACGCGCGTTCGTGGCGGCCTAACAGCGTGGGCAATCGTTCGTAGGTTACGACCTCGACGTAGCTCGTCCTGCTGTAGTCGAGCCTCGCAACGAACGCCGACAGCGGCAGCTTGCCACGTCGGAACACAATCCAGTCGACCTGCATTTGCTGCCCCGCATCGGTCTCGAAACGCACCAGCGGCTCCAGCGCCTTGATAGGCTTCAACCGCCGCAGATAGGTTCGAAGGCGGGTCAGGCCGCCGTCATAACCGATCGCACGATTCTCGATCAGAAGCGCGGTCGCTGGCAGCCACGCCGGATGCACAGGGCGAGCGTACACACCTGGCGAAATCCGCCAGGCGCTTGAACTCGACGCCGAGTTCCTCCACGCCGCAGCTGGCGACTGGGGCGCTCGGCATAAAGCGTGAGCGCGCTGGTAGCAGGCCAGGCGCAGCCCCGACGAGGTGGCCACGTCGGTCTGACGGTAGGCCTGGACTTTGCCCGCGACCTGCATCAGGCGGCTGTCGTGGCGCGCCAGCACCAGGCCAACACTGGTCAGTGTCGGCCAGCACGAACAGCACCGCGGCCGCGAGCTTCGGCTAGCGGTGGCGCAGGCGGCCCAGCACGCGCTATGGGATCACCGCGATCAGCAGCAGGCCCACCACCTGGCCGATGCGCCCCTGCAGCATCACGTAGACATAGACCAGCGTCAGTGCCGCAATCGCGCGCGGCCAGCATCAGGTTGGCGGTCTGGTATAACAGCAGCGCGCCGAACATGCCGGCCGCGATGTGGTTCTTGAACACCCAGGCGCGCGAAGCTGGCAGCCCGGCTTCGTAGAGCGGGCCGATCCGGCTCAGGCCGCGGAAGTTTCTGGTGGCCCAGCAGCACCACGACCAGGGTCGCGAACAGACTCCAGCGAGCAATCGCGGCCCAGTTGGGCGCCGCGTTGCGAAAGGCGAGCACCGCTAAGGGCGGCAGCAGGAGCTTGCCGTACTTGGCCACCCACTGTCAGCCGTCTTGCGCTGGCGCGACCGACCAGGCACCGCTGGCGGCCAGCGCGGCGCGCTCAGCACCGTGAGCGCGAAGAGGGCGAAGAACACGTTGGTCAGCTCGGTGGAGACGGGGCACGATGGACAGCGCCAGGAGCGCGAGCTGCAGGACGGTTAAGGACATCGGCGGGGGATTGGCGGCGTCGCGCCCAGAGGGTGCGACGCGCGGGCAAGTCGGCAGAAGTCAGGAGAACGCGCGCTTGAGACGCGAGCGCAGCAGGGCACGCTTCAGGCGGCCATCGAGCGGCGGCTCGGCCAGTTCCAGCATGGTGCGGGCTGGCTGCCCGCGGCGCAGGTAGTAGCGGTCAAAGGTGGCCTGCGTCATGCCCCACTTGTTGAGGAACTGGCGGTGGCCATCATTCTTGACGATCTTGCCGGTGCTCTTCTGCTGGAAGTGATAGACCAGGCTGTTGCCGACGCCGATGAAAATCCGGCAGCCGGTATGCCACATCTTCATCGACAGGTCGTTGTCGCTACTCATGCCCGGGCTCAGCTCGCTGCTGTAGCCACCGACGCGGTGCCACCAGTCGCGATGCACGAGGGTCGGCGGCCAAGTCGCGCCGAGCCAGTCGGCGCGCGTCAGGCCCGGCGTGGCGGCGGCCAGCGTGTCGAGATCGAGCGCGGCGGCGTCGCGGCCGAAATCGCGCACCACCACGCAGGGGTTGCCGGTGTCGACCGGCTCGACCATGGTGCCCGACAGCATGAACAGGTTCGAGGGCAGGCCGCCGAGGCGGGCTGCCAGCGCGGTGTCCCAGCCCGGGCAAACGGCCATGTCGTCGTTTATGTAGACGACGTACTTGCGCGTGGCGCGCGCCGCTGCCAGGTTCACCGCGTGGCAGATGCCGATGTTGGCGGGCGAGGCCGTGTGCTCGACACCTTCCTGGCGGACCCAGTCGAGCGTGCCGTCCGAGCCGTCGTTGACGTGCACGATGATCTGGTGACTATGCGCGGAATGACGGCGCAGGCTCGCGATCACGCATTGCAGGTACGGGAGGTTGTTCCAGGTCGGGATAAGGATGGAGAACATGGCGATCGGCTTCGGGAACGGAGGTCGGGCATGGCCGGGCTCGGTCCGGCGGGGTGCGCGACGCGAAGGGTGGCTCGCATCATTGTACCCACGTTGTACCCGTCCGGTCATGCGGCCCGTCGGGTCAGGGGCGGGGCGGTTTGTCGGCGGCGAGCGCACCGAGCTTAAGGAACCGGTAATAGACCGTCTCCGCGTTGAACACCGCGATCATGAAGCCGGCACGCCCGTCGAGGAAGCCGCGCCGCAGGAAGTAGGTGCGCACGAAGGCCCAGGCGCCGCGGCCCAGCGCCTTGCCGAAGCCGCCGCGCTGGCCGGCCGCGTGGCGTTGCCTGGCACCCGCGCTCGAATAGCTGTTGAGCTTGCGCAGCACCACCTCGAAGTCCTCGTAGGAGTAGTGCAGCAGCTTGCCGTTCAGGCGCGCGGCGGGACCGTTGTGGATCAGCCGTTCGTGCACCAGGTCGTCGGAAAAGCGCGCCGTGCCGCGCCTGAACAGCCGAGAAATCCAGTCGGGATACCAGTCGCTGTGGCAGATCCAGCTTCCGCAGAAGCTCGACAAGCGGTCGATCGCGTACATGTCGACGTCCGGCGCAAGAATCGCGGCGCGAATCGCGGCCGCCAGATTGGGCGTGACCACCTCGTCGGTATCGAGCGAGAGAATCCAGTCGGTCGACAGTTGGGCGATCGCGCGGTTCTTCTGCGGCCCGAAACCGGGCCAGTCGCGTTCGACCACCACGCGCGCGCCGTGGGTCCGGGCGATCTCGACGGTCGCATCGGTACTGCCGCCGTCGATCAGCACCACCTCGTCGGCGAAACCGAGCGAGGCGAGGCAGTCGGACAGGCGGGCGGCGGCGTTCAGCGCGATCAGCGCGACGCCAAGAGTGGGTTCGGCCATGCGAAAGGGGGGAAGCGAGGCTTGAGGTGTGCGCGAGTATATCCCGTCCGGCTGCGGCGTCTGGGTGCCGTGCGTCGGACTCCCCAGGGCTTCTGCATGAAGAGGTCGGTGTGGCAAGGGTGAGCGGGGGGAAGTGAGTGGTTGTAAACATCGGCGTGCTGCGGTTTGCGCTCGATTTTTGGCGAAACGAGAGATGCCGTCGATCATGGATGCGTTCGTCGAGTTGCGGGATCCGCGATGCCGTCAGCGCCTTTACCCGCTGGACGAGATTGTGCTGACGGCGCTGTGGGGGCGAACCTAACCGGGGTGGCTGCGCAAGCAGCTGCGCTTATTCGAACGGAATTCTATGCGAAAACACGTTCAGACGGGTGTTCAGCGGATTGAGCCGGGTTGCCTTCGAGCGCTGCTTCATCGAATGGGTGGGGCACCTGTGTCCGAGCTTCGCGGGCCGTAGCGGGCATCCACTGCATCTAGTCTCGGCGTGGCGTTCTGATAAAGGCTCCTGATTAGTTACTTGACTCCGAAGCAGGCATGAAATCAAGTATCGTTCGCCAGATGCTTACGGAGCGTGCGCCATGCCCATGAACAGAATCCAGTTTCAAGCCGGTCTGTCGATGCAAGAATTTCAGGAGCAATACGGCAACGAAACGCAATGCGAGGCCGCGCTGGTCGAGTCTCGCTGGCCCGCGATGGCTGGGTGTGCCCTCGATGCAAGGGCATCGCGCTACGCCAGCGCCTACAACGGCCGGCGACTGTGGGAATGCCTGAGCCAGGCCTGCCGGTACCAATGCTCGTCGATCGTCGGAACGATATTCGAGAAGACGAAATTGCCGATGACGACCTAGTTTCTGGCGATCTACCTGGTGACGCAGAGCAAGAACGCTGTCAGCAGACTGGAGCTCAAACGCCAGCTAGGCATGAGCTACAAGCCGGTCTGGCTCATCAAGCACAGGTTGCTGGAGACTATGTGGCTGCGCGAAGAGCGACGCCGGCTCAACGAACGGGTCGAGGTCGACGACGCGTATCTGGGCGGGGAACGCTCCGGCGGTAAGGCTGTGGGCGTGGCGCGCCGGGCAAGACGCCGTTTGTAGCGGCCGTGCAGACCTCTGACGATTTCCGTCCTCTGTTCATGCGGCTCTCGCCCGTGCCGGGCTTTACCAAAGCGGCCCTTGAGGTCTGGGCGACCAGCAGCCTGATGCCCACCGCGTGCGTCGTTTCCGATGGCCTGTGGTGTTTCGACGGCGGGACGCAAAAGGCTGCCAGTCATGAGCGCCATGTCACGGGCGGTGGCCGTCAGGCCGCGCAGCGCCTCGAGTTCCGCTGTGTCAACACGATGCTCGGCAACCTGAAAACGGCCCTCAAGGTCACGTACCACGCTATCGATCACGCCAAATATGCCCATCGCTATCTCGCTGAATTCACCTACCGTTTCAACCGCCGTTTCGATTTGCCCGCGATGGCGCCGCGCCTGCTTCGGGCCGCCGTTACGGCAAAACCTCATCCGCGCCGTGTGTTGAGGGTATCGGAGTCAAGTAATTAATCAGGTAAAGGCTTGAGCCTGGGACAGATCGCAATGGACGAGAAGAGCAACGAGATCCCTGCGATTCCGTTGCTACTAGTGTTCCGTTCTGTTGTTAACTAATCTGCGTTCACGCAGCATGCCGGTACCCATGGAACGGAAGATACCAGCATGCCGATGGGACGACCAAAGACCGAACTGGCGCTGAGCGAGGACGAGCGCTCGCAAACTGACTTCGATAGCCCGTTCGCGTTCGATGTCGGCGGCGCTCGTGACGCGTGCGCGGATCGTACTGGCAGCGGCAACTGGGAAGCCCAACAGCGCCATCGCCGAGCGTCTGCAACTCACGCGTGCTACGGTGGGCCAGTGGCGTATCCGGTTCCTAGAGCATCGCATCAACGGGCTGTATGACGAAGCACCTCCGGGCAAGCCGCGCCCGATTGGCAATGAGCGGCTGGCTCCACGCGCTGGAGCGTACGCGGGATCGCCGCCGAAACGGCTATCTCGCCGACAAGCGTGCACCGTTACTTCAAGCTGCTCGGCCTGCAACCGCATCGCAGCGCAAGCTTCAAACTCTTGACCGATCAATTCTTCATCGAGAAACTGCGCGACGTGGTCGGCCTGTACCTGGCCCGCCCGAGCATGCCTTGGTCTTGTGCGTGGACGAAAAGAGCCAGTGTCAGGCGCTCGAACGCACCGAACCCATGCTGCCGATGGGCTACGTCGCAGGCGTCACGCACGATGATGTTTGTCACGGCGCAACCACGCTGCGGATTCCACGCGCACTTGGACGCCCATTCCACGAACACTTGGACACTCATTCCACGGCCACTTGGACACTGATTCCACGAGCACTTAGACAGTGATTTGTCACTGATCCACCCAGTGCTCAGGCAGGCGGCGACGCAGGATTATTCACTACCATCGACCTCTTTTTTCGAAGCAAAGAGGTCGTCGTGGAGCGTTGATCCATGCGTAAAATTCGAAAGGTACTACGCCTAAAGTTCGACGCCGGCCTGTCCGTGCGCAAGATCGCCGCCAGCCTTCGCATCAGCAGCGGCAGTGCCGGCAATTATCTGCATCGCTTCAACGCCTGCGGACTTACTTGGCCGAC
>JAYFRX010000132.1:0-6986 GCA_040946945.1 Burkholderia sp.
CGTGTTCGCGCATCAGCGGCGAAACACGGGCGCGGGACATGCGGATGTCGTCCTGAATGCGCAAGCGTGCCCAGACCTTGCGCGCCCCTTCGCCGACGAACGGCGTGCCAGTCAGATCGGCGCGAACAGCTGCGAGCCGCTCGTGATCGGACGCCTTGGGCTTCGGGCCACGTCGGACAGGGGCAAGTGGGGTGACCTTGTTGAGCGCCCTGGCGCGCTCGGCATAGATCGTGGAGCGCGGAAAGTCGAGCACCTGGCATACCCGTTGCAATCCGAAGGGTTTGCCTGTCGCGGAGATCGTGTGGCTCATGTCGACGAGCTCCTGGCGATCAAAGGGCGACGCTCCTGCCGCTCGCGCTCCATGCGCAGTATTTCGACCTCCATGCTCAGTTAGCCGACGCGATGCACGGCTTCCTTGAGCTTGACTCCCAACGGATCGGTCTGGCGCGACTTCAGACCGGCTGCGATGCCTGCCAGGGCGAGTTCGCGCCATTGTTCGAGCTCGGCGATCGTGACGCCAACTTCGCGAGACACCGGGTCAATCGATTCGCCGCGCAGCAAGCGCAGGACGACGGCGCGTTTGCGACCGGGGGACGGACCAGCGCTTGACTTCGGCGGCGCTGGCGGCGTCTACGGCCGCGCTACGCGCGCCCTCCGTCGCCGCCAGCGGAACTTTTTGCACGTCTACCTTGTTCAACATCTCAGACTCCAGTTTGGATGCGTTTTACCCCAAATCCGTGTCTAGAAAAACCGGAGTCGCCGCCAAAATAGGCTCCACAGCGCTGATGGCATCGTCAGCGTGGTGTGTTGCCAGCGGGTTTGGGGCAACCCGCGCCCGTTGCGTGGCGATCCACTGGTCGGTTGCCTTCCTTCTTCCCGCGCGTCGGGTAGAACCGGCTCTTGCAGCTGAAGCAGACCTTCTTGCGATGCGGGCAGTCCCCGTTCGTGCAGCAGTAACTGGTGTAACCCATTACTTCCAGTCCGCACGCCAACATGCGCACCACGTGTCCACCACAACCGGGCGGATCTCGTCCTGGCGCTTGTGGAAATATCTCCACCAGGCATCGCCCGTCTGGAACAGGCGTTTGATCGGGCTGATGGTTCGAATGACTCAGGCCTTGCACAGACAATCAAGGACTCCTTTCGACTCTAGCACGCCCAACGGTCGCCAGGCGACCGGCTTCGCTTCCTCCGACCCGATCCCCTTCGCATGCCCGCGCTTTTTTTAGTCGCAGCGCAGCGGCTTACCTTGTGCTGAACAAGCCGGCCGGCTACGAACGCTAGAACGACCCGCAGCACTACCTGAGCGTGTTTTTGCTGCTGCCGCCGCAATTCGGCGCGCGCGGCGTGCAATGCGTGGGCCGGCTCGACCAGGACACTACGGGCTTGCTGCTGCTGTCCGACGACGGCCAGTTCGTACACGCCTACACCTCGCCGAAGTCAAGCACGCGCTCGACGACAAGCAGCATGGCCGCCCTGCACGACGGCCATGCTGCTGCATGGCGAACCGAAACCGATCGCGGCCGTTGCCGCGCGGGCACGCGAGGTGCGCAGCCTGGAACTGACCTTGCTCGAGGGCAAGTATCACCAGGTTAAGCCCATGGTGGCCGCCTCGGGGGCAACCACGTCGAGGCGCTGCATCGCGAACGAGTGGGCGGCTACGCGCTGCCAGCCGATCTCGCGCTGGGCACCTAGCGTTGGCTTGACACCGCCGATCTGGCCGGCCTTGCGCGCGGCACCGCCAGCCGCCTGAACGCGCCACGCTCTCCGTGGTTGTGCCGCCCCGACAGACACGTTGCAAGGCAATATGGACGCGCGACAAACTACCGCTATACTCGAATCACAAAAAGAAAAAAAAAGCACAACGAGCGGTTCAGGGGAAGATCATGAGCACCAACAGTCCATTGTCCATTCGAGCTTTCGACCGTGATACTGGTATTCGCGGTAATGGTCGCGATCGTCGCGCTGCTGCCGAAGAAAATATCATCCGAACCTGATTGAGGTGCTGATCGGCACCCTGCTCTGCTTCCTGCCGATCGAGGCGCTGTTCGCGATTATCTGAGCGAGCCGAGTTCGCTGTCCGCGGACACGGTGCGTCGACGGTCGGATAACGCAGCGCGAACCGCAGTGCGCGCTTGAGCCGCGCATTGACCAGCCGGCGCGATTCCAGCATGAAGGACAGCAGCACCGGCTCGAGCCCCGTCTCAGCCTCGGCGCGCGTGATGCGCGGCGGGCTGGCGCGCTCAAAATACTCGCCATCTTCATCTCGGTATCGTCCGAGGCGTCCACCACGCGCGCCGCGCGGCCGCGCACGGCCGCCGCCAGCAGGATGGCCGCCAGGTCGTCGGCATCGGCCAGCGCCGGCGTGCCTGCGATCGAGCCGCGCGATCGGCAGCCGGTTCGCGACGTAGATGTCCGGGATCCGCACGATCCGAGCTGACAGCGCGCCCCGTGGCCGCCCGCAGCTGCCGCTCCGCCGACACGCGCCGCACTGGCCGCGTCTCGTCGACCCGCGCGCCGCCGCAATCCCCGTACACGCCGTTGGTGCTGGCATGGACCAGGCGCAGGAACGTGCCAGGCCCCTCAGGTACAATACGCGCTGCTCCAGGCACGGGCTTCTTCTGGTCGCGGCCCATGCCGCGCCGCCCCGCGCACGGTGCCGGGTGCCGTGCGCCGCGATCAGCGCCCGGGTGCTCCGGTCGTCCAGGCCCGGAGGCTGCGGCGGCACCAGCAGCATCACCTGCCGCGCCAGCGTCGCCGGCTGGTCCAAGTCGCCGACCACCGGCACCACGCCCGCGGCAGCCAGCTCCGCGCGCCGCGCCGGCTGGTCAGCGCGATGATTCGCAGCGGACGAGCCCGCGCGCGCAACTGTGTTCGACGCAGCGCATGCCGACATTGCCGCAGCCGACGATCAGGACGCGCGAGCGGCGCAGGATCCGTGTCGCAATCATGATGTTGCCGTAATTCGTAGCGAAAACATTGTAGCCGCGGTGCCCGATTCGCACGGTCCCCACTTTTGGTTCACGTACTTATGGCATTCAATGTAATCCTCAAGCAAAGCGGTCGACAGTTCCAGGTCGAGGCCGACGAAACTGTGCTGGCAGCCGCGCTGCGCCAGCACGTGCATCTGCCTTACGGCTGCAAGAACGGCGCCTGCGGCTCATGCAAGGGACAGATCGACCAGGGACAGGTCGAGCAGCGCCCGCATGCGGCCTCGGCACTGTCCAACGACGAGCGCACGCGCGGGCTGGCCCTGCTTTGCTGCGCCACCGCCCAGTGCGACCTCGAGATCGACGTGCGCGAGATCGCCGGCGTCGATGGCGTGCAGGTCAAGAAGCTGCCCTGCCGCGTCAACGTGATCGAGCGGCGCGCCGACGACGTGATCGTGCTGAAGCTGCAGCTGCCGGCCAACGAGCGCCTGCAGTACCTGGCCGGCCAGTACATCGAATTCATCCTAAAGGACGGCTCGCGGCGCAGCTACTCGATGGCCACTGCGCCGCACGAGGAAGGCCCGGTCGAGCTGCATATCCGCCACCTGCCCGGCGGCAAGTTCACCGACCACGTCTTCAACACCATGAAGGAGCGCGAGATCCTGCGCTTCGAGGGGCCGCTCGGCACCTTCTTCCTCCGCGAGGATTCGGAAAAGCCGATCGTGCTGCTGGCCTCGGGTACCGGCTTCTCGCCGATCAAGGCGATCGTCGAACACGCGCGGCATCGCGGCTTCACGCGGCCGATTCGCCTGTACTGGGGTGCGCGCCGCAAGAAGGACCTCTACCTGTTCGAGCTGGCCGAGCAATGGGCGCGCGCGATCCCGAACTTCAAGTTTGTGCCGGTGCTCTCCGAGCCCAACGCCGACGGCGCCTGGACCGGCCGCACCGGCTTCGTGCATCGCGCTGTGGTGGAGGACTTGCCCGACCTCTCCGATTTCCAGGTCTATGCCTGCGGCGCGCCGGTGATGGTCGAATCGGCCCAGCGCGATTTCACCGTCCACCACCAGTTGCCGGCCGAGGAATTCTACGCGGATTCCTTCACCAGCGCGGCCGACCTAGCCCACGCGGTCTGAGGCCCGTGGCGGGCGGCGGGCCTTTACCCGATCCGCCCGCTCGCGCCGCGTCTTCATGCCGGGCCGGCGTCGTGCCCGGCATGAAAATGCAGCGCCGACACTCGTTTGTCGCAAGCGAGCGATTTACCTTGTTGCCGCGTCATGCCCTATGCTTACGCCATGAACCGCTTCCTGTTCGCCCTCCGACGTCGCCGCTCGCCGCACCGCATGGATGCCGCCGGCTCGTCACGAACGCACGCGTAACCCCCTTCTCGTTACGCACTAGCTGTTCGAACCACCAAGCCACGGCATTCCGTGGCTTTTTGGGGTGCGCAGAGCATGCGCAACAGCTTGGGGTTGCAAGTCCCCTGCCCAACCTGATGGTGGTGAAGGGCTAGTGTTCCGTTCGGTTGTTAACTATTCTGCGTTCACGTAGCATGCATGGTATCCATGGAACGGGAAATCCCAGCATGCCCATGGGACGACCGAAGAGCGAACTGGCGCTGAGCGAGGACGAGCGCTCGCAAACTGACTTCGATAGCCCGTTCGGGTTCGATTTCGGCGGCGCTCGTGACGCGTGCGCGGATCGTACTGGCAGCGGCAACTGGGGAGCCCAACAGCGCCATCGCCGAGCGTCTGCAACTCACGCGCGTGCTACGGTGGTGGGCCAGTGGCGTATCCGATTCCTCGAGCATCGCACCAACGGGCTGTATGACGAAGTATCTCCGGGCAAGCTGCGCACGATTGGCGATGAGCGGCTTGCTCAACTGATTCACAAGACCCTGCACACGAAGCCGGCGGATGGCTCCACGCGCTGGAGCGTACGCAGGATCGCCGCCGAAACGGCTATCTCGCCGACAAGCGTGCACCGTTACTTCAAGCTGCTCGGCCTGCAACCGCATCGCAGCGCAAGCTTCAAGCTCTCGACCGATCAATTCTTCATCGAGAAACTGCGCGACACGTGGTCGGCCTGTACCCTGAGCCCGCCCGAGCATGCCTGGGTCTTGTGCGTGGACGAAAAGAGCCAGTGTCAGGCGCTCGAACGCACCCAACCCATGCTGCCGATGGGCTTCGCCTAGGTCGAAGGCGTCACGCACGATGATGTTCGTCACGGCGCAACCACGCTGTTCGCTGCACTGAACGTGCTCAACGGCACCGTGCTCGCTACCTGCAAGCCGCGCCACCAGCATCAGGAGTTCCTGCCGTTTCTGCGCGAAATCGACAAGACCGTCCCCGCTGAGCTCGACGTGCACTGCATCGTGGACAACTACGGCAGTCACCAGCCCCCGAAGGTCAAGGCGTGGCTGGCCGCCCGCCCCCGCTGGCACATGCATTTCATGCCCACCTACAGCTCGTGGCTCAACCAGGTCGAACGCTTCTTTGCCTTGATCACCGACAAAGCGATCCGCAGAAGCTCGTTCAGCTCGGTCAAACAACTGGTCAAGCGTATCGATCAATGAGCTATCCTGATTAGTTACTTGACTCCGAAGCAGGCATGAAATCAAGTATCGTTGGCCAGATGCTTAGAGGTCAGTTCAAAAACCAATGAGGGGCTGTTTACTTTCTCGGCAAGCTGCTAACCTTGGATGTCTGAACAACGGAACCCAAGAGATGGAAGCGTCAATCATTGATGACGAATTGTGGACACTGATCGAACCGTTACTGCCGCCGCCCAAGCCCCGGCGCAAAGAGCATCCTGGTCGCCCACGCGTATCGGATCGGGCAGCGTTGAATGGCATCCTGTTCGTGTTGAAAACCGGTCTGCGATGGAACCATCTGCCAACCGTATTTGGCTTTGGCTCCGGCGCGACCTGGCGACGACTGAACGACTGGCGCAAAGCAGGAGTATGGGATCGACTGCACGAACTGCTGCTCGACAAGTTGCGCGAGGCCGGGCAGATCGATCTTTCATACGCTGCCGTCGATTCCTAGTCGGTACGAACTGTTGGGCGGGCGAAAAACTGGCCCGAACCCCACGGATCGCGCGCGACCCGGTTCTAAGCACCCCATCCTCGTAGATGCCAATGGCGTTCCCAGCAGCGCCATCCTGACCGGCGCGAACCGCAACGACGTCACCCAGTTTGCTGCCGCTCGTCGACGCGATTCCTCCGATCCGCGGCGCGCGCGCCGACCCCTTCAGAGACCCAAGGTCATCTATGCCGATCGTGGTTACGATTCCGATCCGCATCGTCAACGATTGCGCGAACGCGGCATCAAACCGGTGATCGCAAGGCGCCGCACGGAACATGGCCGTGGTCTGGGCAAATTCCGTTGGGTCGTTGAACGGACTCACTCGTGGCTCCACAACTTCCGTCGTCTTCGCATACGCTTCGATCGTCGAGCTGGTATTCGCGAAGCATTCTTCAAATTCGGCTGCGCCCTCGTCTGCTGGAACATCTTCAGGCGTACCGAGCAGTCTTTTTGAACTGGCCTCTTAGGTGCATTGCGACTGCGTCGGCTCCGGTTTTTCTAGACACAGATTTGGGGTAAAACGCATCCCAACTGGAGTCTGAGATGTTGAAGAAGGTAGACGTGCAGGAAGTTGCGCTGTCGTCCTGCGCTTGCTGCGCGGCGAATCGATTGACGCGGTGTCTCGAGACGTTGGCGTCACGATCGCCAAGCTCGAACAATGGCGCGAACTCGCCCTGGCAGGCATCGAAGCCGGTTTGAAGTCGCGCCAGACCGATCCGTTGGAAGTTAAGCTCAAGGAAGCCGTGCATCGCGTCGGCGAACTGACCATGGAGGTCGAAATGCTGCGCATGGAGCGCGAGCGGCAGGAGCGCCGCCCTTTGAGCGTCCGGAACTCGTCGACATGAACCACACGATCTCCGCGACAGGCAAACCCTTCGGATTGCAACGGGTATGCCAGGCGCTCGACTTTCCGCGCTCCGCGATCTATGCCGAGCGCGCCAGGGCGTTCAACAAGGTCACCCCACTTGCCCCT
>JAYFRX010000133.1:0-6925 GCA_040946945.1 Burkholderia sp.
CGCCGCCGCCATGCTCTGGCCACCGCGGACCATGCGCACGGCTTTCAGCATGAATTCCTGCGTATATCGAGCTCTCGGATTACCCATCTTCCCTTCCTCCTTGCGTGAGTTTTACACACTCAGCAAGGGATCCATTTTTTGCGGGCAAGCTCACAACTGATGCGCCAAGGGCGCGGAAGGAGTCTGAGCCAGACGATCGAGGTGCTCAATCCGGTGCTTCGCGGATGGATCAACTACTTCCGTTACACGCAGGTGAAGGACACTACGGAGGAACTGGATGGCTGGCTACGGCGACGCTTGCGCTGCCTCCTATGGCGGCAAGCCAAGCATCGCCATCGCCGCCAATCACTGCTGCGTCGACAGGGGCTCACGGAGGATCGCGCTCGACGCTCGGCCCGCAACGGACAAGGTCCGTGGTGGAATGCCGGGGCTAGCCATATGAACGCGGCCTTCCCAAAGCGCTGGTTTGACGCCTTGGGGCTGGTCTCGCTGCTCGATACTCAGCAGCGCCTCCAGCGTTGTTCATGAACCGCCGTATGCGGAACCGCACGTACGGTGGTGTGAGAGGGCGACGGGGGCAACCCTGTCCCCTACTCGATGTAGGCGACGCCGGGGATCCACCAACGATCCGCGGCCGGGTATAGATCAGCGATGCGCGTTGATGGTGTCGCGCGTGGTCTGCGCGACGCGCGCGGCAACCTCGGCGAAATTCTCGCCGCTGCTCGCGTAGAGGATCGCGCGCGAGGAGCTGATCATCATGCCGCCGCCGTCAGCCGTGCGGCCGGCGGCCACCGTCGCTTGCACGTCGCCGCCCTGAGCACCGATGCCAGGAATCAGCAGCGGCATCTCGCCGACGATGCCGCGCACGATCTCGATCTCCTTCGGGAAGGTCGCGCCGACCACCAGCGAGAGCTGGCCGGTCTTGGCATTCCAGCGCGTGGCGGCCAGCTCGGCCACCACCTGGTAGAGCGGGCGGCGGTCGGTCTCGAGGCACTGCAGGTCCGAGCCGCCAGGATTGGAGGTCCGGCACAGCACCACCACGCCCTTATCTTCGTAGGCCAGGTAGGGCTCGATCGAATCGTGGCCCATATAGGGATTGACAGTCACGGCGTCGGCCCGGTAGCGCTCGAAGGCTTCGCGCGCGTATTGCTCGGCGGTGCTGCCGATGTCGCTGCGCTTGGCGTCGAGGATCACGGGCAGGCCCGAGTGCTGCAAGTGGATGTGGGCGATCAGCCGCTCGAGCTGGTCCTCGGCGCGGTGCGCGGCGAAGTAGGCGATCTGAGGCTTGAAGGCGCTCGCATAGGGCGCGGCCGCGTCGACGATCTCGCGGCAGAAATCGAAGATCGCCTCGGGACGGTTCGCGAACTGGGCGGGAAAGCGCGTCGGCTCGGGATCGAGACCGACGCAGAGCAGGGAATTCGTGCGCTGCCAGGCGGCGTGCAGCGTATCGATGAAGGTCAGCTGAGCGGACATGTTGCGCGGCGGGTCGTTTAAGAGGCCAGTTTAAAAATACTTCTCCGTACGCCTGAAGATGTTCCAGCAAACGAGGGCGCAGCCGAATTTCAAGAATGCATTCGTGAATGCCAGCTCGACGATCGAAGCGTATGCGAAGACGACAGAAGTTGTGGAGCCACGAGTAAGGAATGGCGCGTATTTTTACTCGCAGCGCCCGGCTTGCCCCGCCGCGTCTCGCCGTTTCAGCGCGCCTTGGGCGCTTTTTCCGCCGACTTGGGCACGCCCCCGCGCGCGGATTGGCGCGCGCTCCACCGTGAAGCGGAAGCGCCGCGTCAGGCGGCTCGCCGGGCTCGAGCAGGGTCCTTCTTTAGGTCCCAGCAACAGTTCCAGCCACGCATCCTTCGCCTCGCGGTACCTGTCGGCAATCGCCACGCGCTCCTTCGTTCCATCCGGTTTCACGCCAATGACGACAAGCAGGCACTGACCGTCGGAATCCTCACTGCGCGCGCCGGTATGAATGCCGTCAGCCCACCAGTAGATCCAGCGTGAACCCGACAGATCACGCTTGTTCCACTGCTCAAATTCTTGCACCCACTGCGCCTTCAGCCGCGCCACGACGTTCGGCGAGAGCCCTTTGGCCTGTTCGCCGAGCAGTACGCTGAATGCTTCGCTCATGTCGCCCGTCGAGACGCCTCGCAGGTAGAGCCACGGCAGCGCTGCCGACGCGCGCGGCGACTTGCGCACATACGGCGGCACCATGTTCGAATTGAACTTCGCCCCCCGAGCCTGAACGGTCGCGCACCTTTGGCACCTGGACCGGCACCGGACTGATGGCCGTGACGATTTCGCGCTCAGGCAGATAACCATTGCGCACGATCGCGCGCCGGCCGTCCAGCGTCTTCACGTTCGAATACTGTTCGAGCAACGCCACTAATTCCACATCGATGGCCTGATAGATAACCTGCCGTGCGCCTTGCCGGATCAATTCATCCAGACCGCACGGCCCCTTGATTGCCGTTTCTGCTGCTTGACTGCTCTGCGCTTCCTGCGTACGTTTCGCCATGGTGGTGGGCCTCCGGTTGCTAGGCGTTACGGCGGAAAGCAACATGCTCACGCAGCCGCGACCGCCTTCTCAAATCCCTCTCGACGCCGTACACCAGATTCGACATTCACTCCTTGGCGCGCGGCACGAGTCGTTTTCGGCGAGCGCCGCCGTGTAGCCTTGCTTGGATTGTGCCGGTGCCGAATGGCGAGGCGCAAGGAGTCCCGGTCAACCGCGCGTTGCCCGGCCGCCTGCCGCGCCCTGGGCGAGCCGCAAGCCACCGGCCGACGAAGCCGAGCGCGTCGTAGACCAGCGCCGCCAGCAGGGCGACGATCACGCCGCCTTGCAGCACGAAGGCGGTATTCGAGGTCTGCAGGCCGGCGATGATCACGTCGCCGAGCCCATTGGCGGCGACCGTCGAGCCGATCGTCGCGGTGCCGAGGTTGATCACCACGGCCAGCCGCACGCCGTTGAGAATCACGGGCGCGGCCAGCGGCAGCTCGATCGACAGCAGCCGCTGGCGCTCGCTCATGCCCATGCCGCGCGCGGCCTCGAGCGTAGCGGGCGCGATCGAGCCGAGGCCGGCGAGGGTGCTCTCGAACACCGGCAGCAGGCCGTAGAGCGTTAGCGCTAGCAGCACCGGCTTGGCACCGAAGCCGACCGCCGGCACCGCCAGCGCGAGCACCGCCACCGGCGGGACGGTCTGGCCGAGGTTAGCGATGCTGCGCGCCACCGGCAGGAAATCAGTGCCGGCCGGGCGCGTCACGACGATCCCGGCCAGCATCGCCAGTGCCGAGCCGATCAGGCTGGAGGCCGCCACGATCGCCAGGTGCGAGAGGGTGAGATCGACCAGGCTCGCGCGGTCGTAGATGGCCGGCGCGCCGTGCTCGGCGAGCGGTGCGAACAGCGGCTGCAGCCAGTCGGGTCGCCCAATCAGCATCAGCAGGGCTGCCAGCGCGGCGAGCCGCGCCAGGGGGGCGAAGGCGCGGCCGTTCATGCGCCGCTGCGCGCGTGCTCCACCAACGCCGCGAGCGTGATGTGCCGCGCTGGCTCGGCGGGCGGCACCGTCACCGGCAGTGCGTCGGCGCCGCGCCAGAGCAGCTCGGACAGCGCGTCGCGCAGCGAGCTCGCGCCGTCGACCGGCGCGCCGCTGGCCTGGTCTGGCTCGGCTAGGCTCGCCACCGGCGTCAACGTCAGCAGCTGCACGGGCGGGGCCGCCTGCAGCAGCTTGTCACCGTCCATCACGGCGGTCTGGTCACCGAGCCGGAGCGCCTCGTCGATTTCGTGCGTGACCAGCACCACGGTGATCTTCAGGTACCGCTGCAGGGCCGCCAGGTCGTCCTGGGCCTTGCCGCAGATGATCGGGTCGAGCGCGCCGAAGGGCTCGTCCATCAGCAGGATGGATGGCCCGGTGCCCAGCACGCGCGCCACGCCGACGCGCTGCTGCCCGCCCGAGATCTGGTGCGGCAGCTTGTGGCGATACACCGAGGGATCGAGGTCGAACAGCTCCAGCAGCTCGTCGACGCGCTCGTCGATGCGCGGCTTCGACCAGCCGGCCAGGGTCGGCACGGTGGGGATATTGCGCGCCACGATCCAGTGCGGGAACAGCCCGTGGTCCTGGATCACCTAGCCGATACCGCGCTGCAGCGTCTCGCCGCCCAGCGTGGCGGTGTCGACGCCGTCGATGCGGATGGTGCCGGCGCTCGGCTCGATCAGGGGATTGATCATCCGCAGCAGGGTGGACTTGCCGCTGCCCGAGGTGCCCACCAGGGCGGTGACGGTACCGGGCGCGATCTCGAGTGAGACTTGGTCCGCCGCTAGCAGCAAGCCGAAACGGCGGCTCACGCCTTCGATTTCGATCATGCCTGGCTCCCTTGCGTCAGTTGGATTGCGGCGTTGAACAGCACCGAGATCACGAAGGCGAGCGCGATGGTCGGTAGCGCGCCGAGCAGCACCAGGTCGGTGGCGGCTTGGCCGAGCCCCTGGAAGATGAAGGTGCCGAAGCCGCCGCCACCGATCAGCGCGGCCACCGCGGCGAGCCCGACGTTTTGCACCAGCACGATGCGCAGGCCGGCCAGGATCACCGGCAGGGCCAGCGCCAGCTCGATGCCGAGCACGCGCTGGCGGCGCGTCATGCCCATCGCCGCGGCTGCCTCCACCACGCCGGGATCGACGCGATCGATGCCGACCACCACGCTTGAGACGATCGGCAGCAGCGCGTAGAGAAACAGCGCGACCAGGGCCGGGACTGGGCCGATGCCGCTGATGCCGAGCGCGGCGGCCAGCGGCAGGTGGGCGGCCAGCAGGCCGAGCGGCACCATCAAGATGCCGAACAGGGCGATGCTGGGGATGGTCTGGACCACGTTGAGCGCCGGCATCAGGGTGACGCGCCAGGCCGGCCGGTGCGTGCAGCCGATGCCGAGCGGTAGCGCCACCGCGAAAGCGGCGAAGGTCGATCCGGCCACTAGCTCGAGGTGGCGCAGCGCCTCGGTCCAGAAGGTATCGGCGCGCCCTGCGTATTCCTGCATCACCGACAGGCCGTCCCAGATGCCGCTGGCCAGCGCAGCACCGACCGCCGCCAGCGCGGCCACTAGGGCCAGCACGCGCCGCGCGGGCGAGAGGTCGAGCCGCGCCACCGCGTCCGCGATCAGCACCGCGAAGGCGAACAGCAGCAGCCAGGCACCCGCGGCCGGCGAGATCCGCGCGATCGCGCCCGAGTCGGCATCGACCAGCCGCGCGGGCGCCGCGCCGAGCCAGTAGCCGAGCCAGGCCAGCGCTGCTATGCCCGCCAGCGCGCGCAGCAGCGGCCGGCCTGGCAGCAGCGCGAAGGCGACGGCTGCCAGCCAGCCGGCGATCGCCAGCGCCGCGAGCGTGCAGGGAAAGCTGGCGAGCACGGTGAGCCCGTGGCCGGCGGGCACGATCCGGTTGGCGCGGAAGGTCACGAAGGGCAGGGCTAGCGCGCTGAGCACGGCCAGCGCGACCAGCACGCCGATCCGGTCGAGGCGCGGGGAGGGGGCTGCGTTCGTTATGGGCGCGGCGGCCTTGCTCATTGCACGAAGCCCTTGGCTTTCAGGTAGGTGGCGGCGACGTGCGAGGCCTGTTCGCCGTTGATCTGGATCCGGCTGTTGAGCGTCTGCAGGGTCTTAAGATCGAGGCTAGCGAACACTGGCTTGAGCCAGTCGGCGATCTGCGGATGCGCCTTCAGCACCGTCTCGCGGATCACCGGCGCGGGCGCGTAGACGGGCTGCACCTTCTTGTCGTCGTCGAGCAGCACCAGCCCCGAGGCGGCGATTGCGCCGTCGGTCCCATAGACCATCGCCGCGTTGACGCCGTCCGTCTGCGCGGCCGCCGCGCGGATGGTGGCGGCCGTGTCGCCGCCCGAGAGCACCAGCAACTGGTCGGGCTTGAGCTTGAAGCCGTAGGTCTTCTCGAACGAGGGCAGGGCCGAGACGCTGTTGACAAACTCGGCCGAGGCGGCGAGCTTGACCTTGCCGCCCGCGGCGATCCAGCGGCCGAAGTCGCTGAAGGACTTCAGGTGCGGCTGTCCGGCCAGCGGGCCGAGCACGGCGATGCCCCAGGTGTTGCTGGCCGGCGCCGGCGCGAGCCAGACCAGGTGATTGGCCGAGTAGTCGAGCTGCCTGGCCACGGTATAGCCCTTGGCGGCATCCTTCCAGACCGGGTCGTCGATCTTGTTGAAGAAGAAGGCGGCATTGCCGGTGTATTCGGGGTAAATGTCGATCTCGCCCAAGGTGAGTGCCTTGCGCACGATCGGCGTGGCACCCAGGCTGATCTTGTCGACCACGGCGAGGCTGTGCGACTTGAGCACCTGCGCGATCAGGTTGCCGAGCAGACTACCTTCGGTATCGATCTTCGAGGCGACGGTGATCGAGTCGGCGGCCTGGGCGCTGCCGGCGGTGAGGCTGCCGCCGAGCGCGACGGCTAGCGAGAGGACGGCGGGAACGGCTGCGGGCAGGGCCGCCACAAGGCGGCGACGAACGGCGAAATCCATCGTGGTAGGGCCTCCGGGTGGGGACGGTCGGAAAACGTGGCGCGGATCGCCAAACGGCGTCCAAGGTACGCGACTGGGGCGGCTTTGGCAAACGACACGGGGGCAGATATCGCCGGCGGTGGCGGCATGGACCGGGCCAGAGTGGTCGGGCACCGATCCTGCGGCGGCCGAAACGTGATTCGTCGTGCACGCGGGCTGCCTTGCTCGGGGTCGGACCGCACACACGCGGGGCGTGTCCCAAAAATAGTTGAAGGTTGAAGGCGGCGGTTCCCGCAGGAATCCGAGAGAATCAGGTTTCCAAGACCAAGCTCCAGAACAGGAGAACCGCCGAGATGAAGCCTACCAAGAAACCCGGGCGTCGCGCCAAGTTGCCGCTGACGGTCGTCAGCAAACAGGAGCACGAGGCCCTGCGCGCCAGC
>JAYFRX010000134.1:0-6921 GCA_040946945.1 Burkholderia sp.
CCGCCGGCGTTGCAACCGAAATCGCTAGACGTGGTCAGCCTCATGGTAGTGGGCTGGGCAAAACACGCTGGGTTGTGGAGCGAACCATCTCGTGGCTTCACAACTTCCGCCGACTGCGCATCCGCTTCGAACAGCTCGCTTCCATACACGAGGCTTTTCTCAGAATCGCCTGCTGCATCATATGCTGGCGACACCTGAAAAAGTCATTCCGTTAACACCTCTTAGGGTCTGCCGATGCTGAGAATACTGACCGACAGAGGTATGGAGTTCTGTGTTGCCGGTCGAGGGGCAGAAAGCAATGGACAACACCGATATGGTGACCCCGCGAGCAACGTCGAATGCCCGCAAACGTGTTCCGCGTTTCAAACGTGCGAACCCAGCATCCGTCGCAATGCATCTAAGCGCATCAGCGACGGATACTTCAACGGCCTGCTAAACAACCGGATCCGGTACACCGCGCCTTTAGTCGTTGCGCAGCGGCTTACCCTTGACAAATGTCGATAAATCGGAGTTTTATGCGAATTTCATTCTAAGAAAATTCTGATACGCAGGGTATTCCCCTCGCATGCCAGCGGAACCGAAGTCCTGGATGACTTGTGGTACCGTGCGTCGGAAACTTGCGAAACATCGTTAAATCGCACCACATCCATCCCGCAATGACACCTGCATCCGGCCCCGTGCCGATCGCCATTGGCGACCTCCAGGGTTGCCACGCCCCCCTCGTCGAGCTGCTGTCCCGTCTGGCTCCGTCCGACGAGACCCCGCTCTGGTTCGCTGGCGATCTCGTCAATCGCGGCCCGGCCTCGCTGGCCACGCTGCGCAAGGTGATCGCGCTCGGCGAGCGCCGCGTGGCCGTGCTCGGCAACCACGACCTGCACCTGCTGGCCACCGCGGCCGGCATCCGCCAGCTGAAGCCGGGCGACACGCTTGCTGAGATCCTCGAAGCGCCCGACGCCGAGGCCCTGCTCGAGTGGGTCCGCCAGCGACCCTTCGCGCATTTCGAGCACGGCAAGCTGATGGTGCATGCCGGCCTGCTGCCGCAATGGGATGTCACGCTCGCGCTCGAACTCGCGGACGAACTGCAGCTCGCGCTGTGCGCGCCCGACTGGCGCGAGACGCTTCGTGGCCTGTACGGCAACGAACCGAATCAGTGGAGAGATGGGTTATCGAAGCTGGAGCGGCTGCGCGTGGCCTTCAACGCGTTCACGCGGATCCGCGTCTGCACGCCGGACGGCACCATGGAGTTTCGCGGCAACGGCGGCCTCTATTCGGCACCGGCAGGTCATTTGCCTTGGTTTGATGTTCCCGGGCGGCGCAGCGCCGACGTGACCGTGGTGTTCGGCCACTGGGCCGCGCTCGGGCTGATGCTGCGCGACAACCTGGTCGCGCTCGATTCGGGCTGCGTGTGGGGCAACCGCCTGTCGGCCGTCGAGCTGAGCGACGATCCGGCCGCACGGCGCGTCACGCAGGTGGCCTGCGAGCGCTGCGGCTCAGGCAAGGACTGAGGAAGGGGCAGCGCCGGGCGCGGCACCTCGGGATTGGATCGCGCGAGAAGCTCAGGGCAGCGATGCCGCCCGTCCTCGAGCGACTCGGTCAAGCCTCAGGCGTCCCGACGCGCGGCCTGCTCCGCCTCGCCCACGGCATTCGCCGCCACCGTTGACACCACGGCAACATCGGCCGTCTCGGAGGTCTGGGTCGAGGCAGCAGACGCGGCCCTCTCGCCGCCGGCCGGCACTTCATCGATGGCTAGCTGTGAGAGTGCCTCGGCGGTCGGCCGCCCGCACCCGGCCTGCATCTCCGCCAGCGCATCGGCCACCGCGGCACGGGCACGCGCCGACAACCCGCGGCGATCGTCGCCCGCCTCGATTGGCTCGCCCACGTAAAGATGCGCGACCAGCGGCCGGTCGCGCAGCACGCGATCGAGCGATTTGCCGAGCGACATCTTACCGGTATAGGCCGGTGCCAGCGACTGCCGGCCCTGCCCGTCCTCGTACATGATGCAGACCGGCTGCACCGGGCTGCCGGCCTGGACGGCGGCCTGGAACAGGTTGGCATGGAAGGGCAGCAGCTCGAGCCCGTTCGAGGTGGTGCCCTCGGGGAATACGCACATCAGCTCGCCGCCGCGCAGCCGCTCGGCCAGCTCGTGCATGATCCGCTTCGCCTCGCTGCGTTTCTCGCGCTGAAGGAAGATGGTGCCGAGCTTCTCGGCCAGCCAGCCCACCACCGGCCATTGCCGCACCTCGGCCTTCGAGACGAAGGGCGTCGGCCGCCAGGCATTAATCACGTAGATGTCCAGCCAGGACACATGGTTGCCGATCACCAGCGCCCCCGCGTTGAGCCGCGCCTGGTCGTGATGCACGACCAGGCGCATGCCGCCCAGCGCCAGCATCTTCAGGGTCCAGCGACGCGTGAGTTCCTGCCGGCGCGCCGGACTCGCGGTGCCGAACTGCAGGGCGATGATCGCCATGCCGTGCAGCAGGTGCACGATCAGGCGCAGCTTGCACAACGCTCTCATGATGCCCGCCCCGCTCAGCGACGCTCGAAGGCGACCTGGCCGGCGACGATGGTCGCGCGAACCAGGGCCGGCAGCTCGTAGCCGAGGAACGGCGTGTTGTGCCCCTGGCTCTTCAGCGCGCGCGGCTCGACCTTCCAGTGCGCGGCCGGGTCGAACACCACCAGGTCGGCCACGCCGCCTTCAGCGAGGCACCCGGCCGGCAGCTTCAGCACGTCGGCCGCACCCGCGGTTATGCGGTTCAGCGCGTGCGTCAGCGGCAGCCCGGCCTCCTGGGCCCACTTGACGGTCAGCGACAGCAGCAGCTCGAGGCCGGTCGCGCCGGGCGTGGCCTCGGCGAAGGGCAGCAGCTTCTCGTCGTCGTCGACGGGGGTGTGGTCGGAGCAGATCGCGTCGATCGTGCCGTCCTCGACGGCCACGCGGATCGCAGCGCGGTCGCGCTCGGCGCGCAACGGCGGATCGAGGCGGAACTGCGCGTCGAAGTAGCCGATGTCGAGGTCGATCAGGTGCAGGTGGTTGGCGCTGACATCGCAGGTGATCGACAGGCCCTCGGCCTTTGCCTGGCGCACCAGATCGATGCCGGCCGCTGAGGACAGCCGCGCGATATGCACGCGCGCGCCGGTCACGAGCACCAGCTCGCGCAGCGTATGTAGGGCGATGGTCTCGGCCAAGACCGGCACGCCCGACAGCCCGAGCCGCGAGGCGAGCGGCCCGCTGGCCGCGACGCCCCCCTTGGCAAGGAATGCGTCGACCGGGCGCAGCCAGACCGTGTAGCCATAGGTGCTCGCGTACTGCAGCGCGCGCAGCAGCACCTGGGTGTCGCGGATCGGCACATCGGCCTGGGTGAAGCCGATGCAGCCCGATTCGGTCAGCTCGACCATCTCGGTGATTACCTCGCCCTTCAGGCCGACCGTCAGTGCGCCGAGCGGATAGACATGCGCCTGGTGCAGCTTGCTGGCGCGGAACTTCAGCATCTCGACCAGGCCCGGTTCGTCGAGCACCGGATCGGTATCGGGCTGGCAGACCAGGCTGGTGACGCCGCCGGCCACCGCTGCGGCCATCTCCGATTCCAGCGTGGCCTTGTGCTCGTAGCCGGGCTCGCGCAGCCGCGCCGAGATATCGACCAGGCCGGGCGCGACGATCAGGCCGCTCGCGTCGATCGTCCTGGCCGCGTGGAAATCTGCCGGTACCGCGCCGATCGCGACCACCTTGCCGGCAGCGGTGAACACGTCGGCTTGCTGTTCGGTGCCGGCGACCGGATCGACCAGCGTGCCGCCCTTGATATGAATCTTCATGTGCTGCCTGCGAATGCGTTGGATGCGTTGAATTCGATGGCCGGCGTGGCGCGCCGCCCGAGCCGGTCAATCGCTGTTGCTCGCGATGATGCCCATCACGGCCATTCGGACCGCGATGCCAAAGGTGACCTGGTTGAGGATCACCGACTGTGGGCCGTCGGCCACCTGCGAGTCGATCTCGACGCCGCGGTTCATCGGGCCCGGGTGCATCACGATCGCGTCGAGCGCGGCCAGCGCGAGACGCTCGGGCGTGAGGCCCCAGATCTTGAAGTACTCCTGCGCCGAGGGCAGCAGCGCGCCGCTCATGCGCTCGTTCTGCAGGCGCAGCATGATGATCACGTCGACGCCCTTCAGGCCTTCGTCGATGTTACAATAAACCTTCACGCCCATCTGCTCGAGGCCGCCCGGCAGCAGCGTACGCGGGCCGATCGTGCGGATCTCGGGCACCCCGAGCGTGGTCAGCGCGTGGATGTCTGAGCGCGCCACGCGCGAGTGCAGGATGTCGCCGACGATCGCCACGCGCAGCTGCGTGAAGTCGCGCTTGTAGTGACGGATCGTGTACATGTCGAGCAGGCCCTGGGTCGGGTGCGCATGGCGCCCGTCGCCGGCATTGATCACGTGCACGTGCGGCGCGCAGTGCTCGGCGATCAGGTAGGGCGCACCGCTCGAGGAATGGCGTACCACGAACAGGTCGGCGTGCATCGCCGAGAGGTTGTTGATGGTGTCGAGCAGCGACTCGCCCTTGCTGGTCGAGGAGGCGTTGATGTCGAGGTTCAGCACGTCGGCCGACAGGCGTGTGGCGGCGATCTCGAAGGTGGTGCGGGTGCGCGTCGAATTCTCGAAGAACAGGTTGAACACCGATTTGCCGCGCAGCAGCGGCACCTTCTTCACCTCACGGTCCGTCACGCTGACGAACTGCTTCGCGGTATCGAGGATATGCGTGACGATCGATTTTGGCAGGCCCTCGATCGACAGCAGATGCTTGAGCTCGCCGTTCTTCGTGAGCTGCGGGTTGCCCTTCAGGAAGCCGGGGCGGAAGCGTTCGGCGGCCGCGGCTTGGGTGCCGCTGCGGTCGGAGGTGTGGGTCATGGTGTACGTGAATCCAAGGTGTTGCCAGGGCAGCGCCCGCGCGCGAACACGCGCGACGGACGCCGGTTGAGATACGCTCAGTAGGCGCGCGCCTCGAGTTCGAACGTGAAATCGAGGTCGGCGTCGTGTGCCAGCACCAAGGTCGCCTCGGCCGGCACCTCGAGCATGCCGCCCACGAAGCGAGCCGCCACTGGCAGCTCGCGCCCGCCGCGATCAGCCAGCGCCGCGAGCTCGACCGCGGCGGGCCGGCCGTAGTCGTACAGCTCGTTGAGGGCCGCGCGCACGGTGCGGCCCGTATACAGCACGTCGTCGACCAGCAGAATGCGCCGGCCTTCTACCTTGAACGGCAGCGAGGTCGGGCTCGCCTGGCTGTGCAGGCCTTTCTTGGCGTAGTCGTCGCGGTGCAGCGCCACGTTAATCACGCCGAAGCTCGGCAGCTTCAGGTCGCGTGCCAGGCGCTCGGCTAGCCAGGCACCGCCGCTGTGGATGCCGGCGATCGCCGGGCCGTCGCTGGCCGCGAAAGCCGCGTCGCCATGGGTGCCGCGGATCTGGTTGAGCAGTGCGCGGTAGAGCGCTTCGGCGTCAATGGAACTCATGATGGTCGGGCAACTGGTCGAGATGGTGTTGAAGGATCACGCGCGCTGCCTCAGCGTCGATGGCCACATCGGCCTTCGCGCCGCGCGCGCGCAGGCCGGCGCGCGCCTCGACCGACGAATAGCGCTCGTCGATCCAGCCCACGGGGAGGTTGAAGTGGCCGTTCAATTGATTGCCGAAGCGCTTGGCTTGCTGCGTCATCTCGTGCGGCGTGCCGTCCGAGTGCATCGGCAGGCCGACCACCAGCGCGTCCGGCCGCCATTCGGCGATGAGCGCGCCGACGGCCTCGAAACGATATTCGCGATTCAGGTTAGACACAATGACGAGGGCGCGCGCCGTGCGTGTCAGCGTATTGCCGACGGCCACGCCGATGCGCTTCTCACCATAGTCGAACGCGAGCAGGGTGGCCTCGCGCGCGGGGACACCGCTCATGCGTGGCCCGCCTCGCCCGAGAGCATCGTCGAAGACACGCCGAGCAGGCCGAGCGCGGCTTCGAAACGCTCCTCGGCCGGCGTGTCGAACACGACGCGCGGATCGGCGGCCACCGTCAGCCAGCCGTTCTTGGAGATTTCGCCCTCGAGCTGGCCCGCGCCCCAGCCGGCATGGCCGAGCGTGAGCAGGAAGCGCTTCGGCCCGCTGCCCGAGGCAACCGCCTCCAGCACGTCCTTCGAGGTGGTCAGCTCCAGGCCGCCCTCGACCGTCATCGAGGAGCTGTAGCTGCTGCCCTCCACCGGCTCGTGCAAAACGAAGCCACGCTCGGTCTGGACCGAGCCGCCGAAGTAGACAGGAATATGCAGAAGGGGCTCGATCTCGAGCTTCAGGTCGAGACGATTGAACAGCGATTCGAGGTCGATGTCGGTCGGACGATTGATGACGAGGCCCAACGCACCACGTTCGCTGTGATCGCAAAGGTAGACCACCGTTCCCGAGAAGGTCGGATCCGACATGCTCGGCATCGCGATCAGGAACTGGTTGGTGAGATTGATGCGATCGGAACTCTTTGACATGGTTTGAATTTTAGGGGTCTTCGCGGAATCGTGTAGATAAAAATGAGCCATTTTTCCGATCTTGGGCAGCATGCACGTGAGAATCTTCAGGCGTAGATACTCTTCGTCACGCAGTCCATGCGCTCGTCGCTGGATAACGCGAATCTTGTTGTTGAGTCCTTCAACGAAGCCGAGCGGCACCTTGTTCTCAGGTTTGCAATGAGCAGCGATTCCGTCTCAATGAAGCTCGATCATTTCCGCGAACTTTTCGTACGGCTTCAGGCGCTGCCACTTCAAACTCGCCCTTTCAGTTGTCGAATGGACTTGCCCCTGCATGACCGGACACGCGGTCACGCTTCGGTTGGTGAAGTTGCGCGCTGGCGGAATTCGCGTGGCGAGCAGTATTTCAAGGCGCTGTGCGGATGCGACTCGTTGTAGTGGTCAA
>JAYFRX010000135.1:0-6910 GCA_040946945.1 Burkholderia sp.
TGTAGCTCACGCCCAGCTGGCGTTTGAGCTCCAGTCCGCTGATGGCGTTCTTGCTCTGCGTCACCAGGTAGATCGCCAGAAACCAGGTCGTCAGCGGCAATTTCGTCTTCTCGAATATCGTTCCGACAATCGACGAGCATTGGTACCGGCAGGACTGGCTCAGGCATTCCCACAGTCGCCGGCCGTTGTAGGCGCTGGCGTAGCGCGTGCCCTTGCATCAAGGGCACACCCAGCCATCGGGCCAGCGAGACCCGACCAGCGCGGCCTCGCATTGCGCTTCGTTGCCGTACTGCTCCTGAAATTCTTTCATCGACAGACCGGTCTGAAACTGGATTCTGTTCATGGGCATGGCGCACGCTCCGTAAGCATCTGGCGAACGATACTTGATTTCATGTCTGCTTCGGAGTCAAGTAACTAATCAGGAAAAGCTTTGTGCCGAAGGCAAGTCCAGACGAAGACGACGCACCTCCGGACGAACGCGGTCGAGCAGAGGCGTGCTGATGCCGTGAGTGTTGCGCCGCAAGCCATCACGGTCGGCAGGGACAAGAACTACGACACCGCCGGTTTCGTGGCCAGTTGTCGAGCGAACCGTGTGACGCCGCATGTGGCGCAAGCCGATGGGCGTCCGGGAGGTTCAGCAATTGACAAGCAAACGACGCGTTGGGCGGGTTACGCGCTCAGCCAGCAAAAACGTAAACGCATTGAGCAGGTGTTCGGATGGGGCAAATTAGACAAGCGATGTATCGAGGACTTGAACGTGTACCGGATCGAGTTGTTTAGACACGATTTGGCGATCAGGCGGCAAGTGGAAAAAGCGGTGCCTGACGGGCTTCGAGGGGTGTCTTGAAGCCCAATTTTTCGAGACGCCATTCGCGATTGTATCGATCCTTGAACGCGACGGCGGCAGCACGAACTTCTTCAACGTTGTTGGTCCGATTGAAACGCTCGGCGACGCCGTGGGTCTGCGGCTCAGCGACGAAGGCGTAGCTCGGCGTCATCCCCCAGAACTTAAGCTGGGCGCGGAAATCGTCCGACCTGTACTGCGGGCCGTGATCCATTCGCAGGGACAGTCCGCGGCCGGCATCAGCTTCGACCGATCCGAACTGCTCGCGCACCCCTTGGCTGATTGGCTCCAGTGCGGCAAAGCGGTCGCCCACTTTGGTGACGTGGATGCCAACACACGCCGCGTCGCAATGATCAACCGCAGCGAAGATCCAGACCAGGCCCTCATCGACGGTTTGAACCTTCGCGCCATCGGCGCCCCACCTCTCATTAGGCCGATTAGTCGTCATTCGACCATCGTGAGCATTAAGCGGTTTCTGCGGTTGCCGATGGGGCGAAAGCAGGCCGTGTTCGCGCATCAGCGGCGAGACACGGGCTCGGGACACGCGGATGTCGTCCTGAATGCGCAAGCGTGCCCAGACCTTGCGCGCCCTTTCGCCGACGAGCGGCATGCGAGTCAGATCGGCGCGAACAGCTGCGAGCCGCTCGTGATCTGGCCACCTTGGGCTTTGGGCCATGTTGGACAGAGGGGCACAAGTGGGGTGACCTTGTTGAGCGCCCTGGCGCGCTCGGCATAGATCGTGGAGCGCGGAAAGTCGAGCACCTGACACACCCGCTGCAATCCGAAGGGTTTGCCTGTCGCGGAGATCGTGTGGCTCATTTCGACGAGCTCCGGACGCTCAAAGGGCGGCGCTCCTGCCGCTCGCGCTCTATGCGCAGCATTTCGACCTCCATTTTCAGTTCGCCGACGCGATGCACGGCTTCTTTGAGCTTGACTTCCAACGGATCGGTCTGGCCGCGACTTCAGACCGGCTTCGATGCCTGCCAGGGCGAGTTCGCGCCATTGTTCGAGCTCGGCGATCGTGACGCCAACTTCGCGAGACACCGCGTCAATCGATTCGCCGCGCAGCAAGCGCAGAACGACAGCGCGTTTGCGCCCGGGGACGGACCAGCGCTTGAATTCGGCGGCGCTGGCGGCGTCTACGGCCGCGCTACGCGCGCCCTCCGCCGCCGCCAGCGCAACTTCCTGCACGTCTCCTTCTTCAACATCTCAGACTCCAGTTTGGATGCGTTTTACCCCAAATCTGGGTTTAGAAAAAACGGAGCCGCCGCACTGCCGCTTGCGCAAACAGTCGACGACTACGAAGCGCTGCTGCCTTGGAAGCTTGGCAAGTCCGCTTGCAACCCGAAGACCTGATCGTTAGCCGATCGGCCGTCGCGGCACAAGGGGTGGGTTCACGGATCGCTTACGCATCAGGCACCGGCAGGCCGAAGTGCCGATAGGTCAGCAGGGTGGCGACCCGCCCGCGCGGCGTGCGCTGCAGGAAACCCTGCTGGATCAGGTAGGGCTCGAGCACGTCCTCGATGGTGTCGCGTTCTTCGCCAATCGCCGCTGCCAGGTTGTCGACGCCGACCGGGCCGCCGTCGAACTTGTGCAGGATCGCCTCGAGCAGCTTGCGGTCCATCAGGTCGAAGCCGACCGGATCGACGTCGAGCATCGCCAGCGCCGTGTCGGCCACCTCGGCGGTGATCGCGCCTTCGGCCTTGACCTCAGCGTAGTCGCGCACCCGGCGCAGCAGGCGGTTGGCGATCCGCGGCGTGCCGCGCGAGCGGCGCGCGATCTCGAGCGCGCCCTGCGGATCGATGCGGGCATGGAGCAGCGAGGCCGAGCGCTGGACGATTCTCGACAGATGGCCCGCGTCGTAGAACTCCAGCCGCGCGACGATCCCGAAACGGTCGCGCAGCGGGTTGGTCAGCATGCCGGCGTGGGTGGTCGCGCCGACCAGGGTGAAGGGCTGCAGGTCGAGCTTGACGCTGCGCGCGGCCGGCCCCTCGCCGATCATGATGTCGATCTGGTAGTCCTCGAGCGCCGGGTACATGATTTCCTCGACCACCGGCGAGAGCCGGTGGATCTCGTCGATGAACAGCACGTCGTTAGCTTCGAGGTTGGTGAGCAGGGCGGCCAGGTCGCCCGGGCGCTCCAGCACCGGGCCGGACGTCTGCCGCAGGTTCACCCCCATCGCGCGCGCGATGATGTGCGCGAGCGTGGTCTTGCCCAGGCCCGGCGGGCCGAAGAGCAGCACGTGGTCGAGCGCTTCCGAGCGGCGCTTGGCGGCCTCGATGAAGATCTCCAGCTGCCTGCGCACCTTTTCCTGGCCGACGTATTCGTTGAGCTGGCGCGGGCGCAGCCCGCGTTCGAACGCCTCTTCGTGCGACGAGGCGGGCGTGGTGGTGATCACGCGTTTGCCGGCGAGTTTGTCGATTTCGATCATGGGCGCATTGTACCGCACGGCCTGCCGCCCAAAAATCGGCCGAACGGCCGACTCGCGCGCCGACGCCTTAGGCCTTCGAGAGCGCCTTCAGCGAGAGCTTGATGCCGTTGGACACGCCGGTGCCAGCCGGCACGTTCTTGATCGCGGCCAGCGCTTCCTTTTTCGAATAACCGAGCGCGAGCAGCGCGTTGAGGATGTCGGCCGCGTGGTCCGACTGCGAGGACTGGCCGGCCAGTTCGCCGAGATTGGCGCCGAGCTTGCCTTTGAGTTCGAACAGCAGGCGCTCGGCGGTCTTCTTGCCGATGCCGGGCAGGCGCGTCAGGCGCGCGCTGTCCCGCAGGGTGACCACCTGCGAGAGCTCCTGCACGCTCATGCCGGAGAGCACGGCCAGCGCCATGCGCGCGCCGATCCCGCTGATCTTGACCAGCTCGCGGAAAGTGGTGCGCTCCTGCGGCGTCAGGAAGCCGTACAGCAGGTGGGCGTCCTCACGCACGATCAGCTGGGTGAGCAGAACCACGCGCTCGCCCGTGTGTGAGAGGTTGTAGAAGGTGCTCATCGGCACGTCGAGCTCGTAGCCGACGCCGTTGCAGTCGACGAGCAGATGGGGTGGATTCTTTTCGAGCAGGGTGCCGGCAATGCGACCGATCATGGCGAGGGCGGGGACGAAGAGGTATGGAAAGCGCGAGTGTAGCGCAGGCGGGGGCGCGGCACGCGCGGCGGCGGGCTCAGCTGATCAGCCGGCCGTGCTGGACGCGATAGCCCTTCTTGCCGAGCGTGGGGGCCAGGCCGCCGAGCGTGGCGAGCGCGTTGCCGGCATTCGCATGGCAGATCGCCATGCCGAGCGCATCGGCCGCGTCGGTGCCGGGCAGGCCCGACAGGCTGAGCAGGCGCACCATCATCTGCTGCATCTGCTTTTTGGTGGCGCGGCCGTAGCCGACCACCGCCTGCTTCAACTGGGTGGGTGTGTATTCCGCCACCGCCAGGCCGCCCGCCACCAGGCCGCATATCGCTGCGCCGCGGGCCTGGCCGAGCAGCAGCGTGGACTGCGGGTTGACGTTGACGAACACCTTCTCGATCGCTGACTGGTCGGGCCGGTACTCGCGCACCAGGGTCGAGACGCCGTCGAAGATGGTGTCCAGGCGCACTGAGAGTTCGGCGGTCTGGGTGCGGATTACGCCGCTCGTTACGTAGGCGAGCCGGCTGCCCTGCACGTCGATCACGCCGAAGCCGGTGACGCGCAGGCCGGGGTCGATGCCGATGATACGCATGAAGAGCCGATGGGAAACGGGCGGAAAGGCTGTGGATGGGGCGATGATACAATGGCCAACGGCGCGGCAGGCGCATTCGCTGCCGGCCGGGTTCGATGCCGGTCGGGCATGAAAAACGGCGACATGGTAGGGCCCGGCCGCCGTTGCGTGCTTCGGCGAGGGAGCGCCGATCGGTCGCCCGAAGGCGCGCGATCAGTGGCGGAAGTGGCGGATGCCGGTCAGCACCATCGTGATGCCGTGTTCGTCGGCCGCCGCGATCACCTCGTCGTCGCGCATCGAGCCGCCCGGGTGGATCACCGCGGTCGCGCCGGCGGCCAGCACCACGTCGAGGCCGTCGCGGAACGGGAAAAAAGCGTCCGAGGCGACCGCCGAGCCGGCCAGCGTCAGGCCCGCGTTCTGCGCCTTGATGCCGGCGATGCGTGCCGAGTCGACGCGGCTCATCTGGCCGGCGCCGACGCCGAGTGTCATGCCGTTGCCGCAGAACACGATCGCGTTCGACTTGACGAACTTGGCGACGCGCCAGGCGAACAGCAGGTCGTCGAGTTCCTTCGGGGTCGGCTGGCGCTTGGTGACCACGCGCAGCTCGTCGGGCTGCACGTTGCGCGAATCGAGCGACTGCACCAGCAGGCCGCCGCCGACGCGCTTCAGGTCGAAGGCGTTGACGCCGTCGCCGATCGCGATCTCGAGCAGGCGCACGTTCTGTTTGGTGGCGAATACCTGGCGCGCTGCGGCCGAGAAGGACGGCGCGATCAGCACTTCGACGAACTGTTTGGCCACCGCCTGCACGGTGGCTTCGTCCACTTCGCGGTTGAACGCGATGATGCCGCCGAAGGCCGAGGTCGGGTCGGTCTGGAAGGCTTTGGCATAGGCCGCGGCCGCATCCGAGCCGACTGCTACGCCGCACGGGTTGGCGTGCTTGATGATCACGCAGGCCGGGGCGTCGAAGGTCTTCACGCATTCCCAGGCCGCGTCGGAGTCGGCGATGTTGTTGTAGGACAGTTTCTTGCCCTGCAGCTGGTTGTAGTTCGCCAGCGACCCGGCCAGCGCGGCCAGGTCTCGGTAGAACACGGCGCTCTGGTGAGGGTTCTCGCCGTAGCGCAAGTCCTGCACCTTGTCGAAGGCCAGGTTCAGCGTGGTCGGGTAGGGCTGGCGCGTGGCGTGCTGCAGATCCTCGGTCAGGCTGGTCAGGTAGTTGGTGATCGCGCCGTCGTACTGCGCGGTATGCGCGAACACTTTGGTGGCGAGACGGAAGTTGGTTGGGTAGCCGACCGTGTTGCCGTTGGCCTTCATCTCCTTGAGCACCACGGCGTAGTCGGCCGGGTCGACGATCACTGTCACGTCGCGATGGTTCTTCGCGGCCGAGCGCAGCATGGTCGGGCCGCCGATGTCGATGTTCTCGATCGCGTCGGCCAGCTTGCAGTCGTCCTTGGCGATGGTCGCGACAAACGGGTACAGGTTCACCACCAGCAGGTCGATGGTCGGGATGCCGTGCGCGTCGAGCGCCTGCATGTGCTCGGGCAGGTCGCGGCGCGCCAGGATCCCGCCGTGCACCTTCGGGTGCAGCGTCTTCACGCGCCCGTCGAGTATTTCGGGGAAGCCGGTGTAGTCGGCCACTTCGGCCACCGGGAGGTCCGCCTCGGCGAGCAGTTTCGCGGTGCCGCCCGTCGATAGCAGCTTGACGCCCTGCTGCGAGAGAGCTGTCGCGAATTCGACGATGCCGGTTTTATCCGAAACGGAGAGGAGCGCTTGCTTGATCATGATGGGGAGCACCAGTAGCCAATAGCCAGGAAAACGGAAACGAAGCGGTCGCGCGAGCGAGCCCGCCGGACTGCAGCAGCCTGTGCTGCTGCAGCTTCTTGCGCAAGGTGTTGCGGCTGATGCCGAGGTACTCGGCGGCGAGCGACTGGTTGCAGCCCGCCTGTGCGAGCACTACCTCGAGCATCGGCTTCTCGACGCAGGACATCACCATGTCGTAGACGTCATGCGGATTGGAACCGTCGAAGAGGCGTTGTTGCATAAGTCAGGCCGCGACGTGTTGACGTTTACGCGCAACAGCGTCCGCGCATGGCTCTGTTATCAATTCGATTTCCAGCGTAGATTGCCGATTTTCGTTTTGCCGATAAAATTGACAACGATACACCAACAAGTCATCGAGTTCCAAAGCCAAATACCGTGTCAAGAACTGGGCGCAGTACAAGGCGGTGTCCCAAAAATAGTTGAAGGTTGAAGGCGGCGGTTCCCGCAGGAATCCGAGAGAATCGGGTTTCCAAGATCCAGCTCCAGAACAGGAGAACCGCCGAGATGAAGCCTACCAAGAAACCCGGGCGTCGCGCCAAGTTGCCGCTGACGGTCGTCAGCAAACAGGAG
>JAYFRX010000136.1:0-6884 GCA_040946945.1 Burkholderia sp.
AAACCGTGCGCTGGCGCGAGCTGCAAAGCCGGGCGTTTGGGAGCGATCCCCTGCTGTGCATTCTGTGCGGCCAACCCCTGCGCTTCGCGGGCATCACCCGGGGCAAATCGGCGCGCGAACTGAGGCTGCACCACGAAGCGCTGGCGCGCGCAAAAATTGTCGTTTGATTTGACGGGGGAGCAGTCCGTCCGGAGATCGGAAAATTGCCTGTTGGCCGCAAAAACCGCTGGGTTCGCAGCGAAAATCGCGTGACGTTGCCGGAAACCTTGCCCACCGACGGCACCACTACCCGTCCAGCGAACTTCTGCGCAGATCGCCCGCCTCCTCTGGCGTTTTGAAATTCCTATGCGTCGAGATCACGCCGCTCGCCCTACATGCGCGGCCGCACCCTGAACCACGCCTTCATCATCCTCGACGAGGCGCAAAACACCACGCCCGAGCAGATGAAGATGTTCTTGACTCGGATCGGCATCAGCTTGAAGGCCATGGTCACCGGCGACACCACCCAGATCGACCTGCAGCCGCGGCCACAAGAGCGGGCTGACCGAGGCACAGCAGGTGCGCGGCATCGCGCTCACGCGCTTCACCAGCGCCGACGTGGTGCGGCATCCGCTGGTCGAGCAGATCGTCGAGGCCTATGACGATTTCCACGCCCAGACTGAAACACGACCGGGCCGGGCCCTCGCCTGGAGACAGCCTGCCGCGCGGCAGGCTGTCGCACTTCATCGCGCGGGAAGGCCCTGGCGCACCTCGCCCGATCGACGCCGAGGCCCGCCGCGCAAGGCGTTTCCAGCGAACGAAACGGCTGGCCGTTTGGTGTATGTTCAGGCGATTCCGTTCCACGCCGCCAACATGACAACATGAAATCCTCCCGCTCCCACAAGCCGTCCCGCAAGCCTGACCAGGCCGCCGCCCCGAGCGCGCCGCGCGTATCGCTGTTCGACGCGCGCGGCAAGGTCAAGTCGGTTGAGACGCAAAGCATGCGCCTCGATTTTCCCGACGGCCGCGCGCTGATGTTCGACATGTCGGGCGCCTCGGGCGAAGCCTCGATCGCGATTGTCGCGCAGCATGCCGATGCCGCCCAGCGCGTGACCCTGACCCTGCGTCCGGAGCACTACGACAGCCTGACGCTGTCGATCGGCGCCGAACCCTCGCCCGAGGGCGGTAGCGCGCTGGCCGCCGAGGCGCCCGCCGGCTCCGACACGGAACCGGCGGGCGAGCCCGAACTCGAGCTGGTGGTGCAATACGGCGACGAGATCGCCGCCTCGCAGAGCAAGAAGCTGCCCGCGCCCAAACTGATCGCCGAATGGCTGTCTACCGCGCTGTTCTCCGACGCGCAGCTGACGGTGCGCTTCGTCGGCGAGAAGGAAGGCCGCGAACTGAACGGCGGCTACCGCAAGAAAGACTACCCCACCAACGTGCTGACCTTCGCCTACGACCAGGAGGTGCCCGACGGCACCACCATTGGCGACCTGGTGCTGTGCTGCCCGGTGGTCGAGAAGGAGGCGGCCGAGCAGGACAAGCCGCTGGTGGCCCACTACGCGCACCTGTTGGTGCACGGCGCGCTGCACGCGCAGGGGTATGATCACGAGTGTGGCGAGGAAGACGCCGCCGAGATGGAAGCGCTCGAGATCGACATCCTCGCCAAGCTCGGTTTCCCGACCCCCTATCTGTAAAGACCGGGGCCGTCGCGCCATTCGCTCTTTCCTCCGACCAACCCAAGCCGCCGCCTCCGGCCGCCCAAAGTCCGTGAGCACCCCGTCCGTGAGCACCCCGATTCCGGCCTCCAACGCCTACCCGCCCCCCATCGGCAGCGGCCGGCTGCTCAGCGAGGATGAACTCGCCAGCTCGCTAGACACGAGCCTCGCCGACTGGAATCGCCGCTCCAACCTCTGGCTGTTCGGTTATGGCTCGCTGATCTGGAACCCGGGGCTGCCGACAGTCGAGAAGGTTCATGGCCGAGTGCACGGCTACCATCGCGGGCTCTACCTGTGGTCGCGCGTGAACCGCGGCACACCGGAGCGGCCCGGCCTGGTGCTGGCGCTCGATCGCGGCGGCTCCTGCAGCGGCGTGGCGTTCCAGATCGCCGGGTCGAGCGCGATGCCGCATCTCGAAACGCTCTGGAAGCGCGAGATGCCGATGGGCTCGTACCGGCCCGCCTGGCTGCCCTGCACGCTGAGCACCGGCCAGCGCGTGCGGGCGCTGGCCTTCGTGATGCGCCGCGAGGCGCCCACCTATACCGGCAAGCTGTCCGACGAGGTGTTCCGCGCCGTATTCGGTTCCGCCGAGGGCCGCTACGGCACCACCCTCGACTACGTGACGCGCACCGTCGCCGCGCTGCGCGAGAGCGGGATTCCCGATCGCGCGCTGGAAGCGCTGCTGGCGCGCTGCGCCTGAACCGCCCCGGCGGTCGGGCGACCGCGCCGTTCATTTCGTTCGCGGCGGCCGCAAGCCGCGATTTTTTGCCCGCCTTGGGCCCGCGCCGATTCCGGGTTAGGATGGACCTAGCGCCGCCGGGCCGGCGGCCACGTCCGCCATCCGCGGCGACACGGCAGCGCCACGCCCTTGGTGTATCCTTGCGAACTTCGTGACAACGCGCCCGCAGAACCTGCCGGGCGCACCACCATGAACGATTTGTATCCCAGTCGAAAGTCCACCGACAAACCTCCCGAAAAGCGCTCGCTGCTCGAGCGCCTGACCGACTTCATCTCGCCCGAGCCCGAATCGCGCGGCGAGCTGCTCGAAATCCTCCAAGACGCGCATGAGCGCAACCTGATCGACGCCGATTCGCTCTCGATGATCGAGGGCGTGTTCCAGGTTTCCGATCTCTGCGCGCGCGACATCATGGTGCCCCGTGCCCAGATAGACGGGATCAACATCGCCGACAAGCCGGAGGATTTCATCCCCTTCGTGCTCGAGAAGGCCCACTCCCGCTACCCCGTCTACGAAGAGAACCGCGACAACGTGATCGGCGTGCTGCTCGCGAAGGATCTGCTGCGCTTCTACGCCGAAGAGGAATTCGATGTGCGCGGCATGCTGCGCCCGGCCGTGTTCATCCCGGAATCGAAGCGTCTGAACGTGCTGCTGCACGACTTCCGCGTGAACCGCAACCACCTCGCGATCGTGGTGGACGAATACAGCGGCGTAGCCGGCCTGATCACCATCGAGGACGTGCTGGAGCAGATCGTCGGCGACATCGAGGACGAATACGACTTCGACGAGGAAGCCGGCAACATCATCTCGGTACCGGACGGCCGCTACCGTGTGCGCGCGCTGACCGAGATCGCCCAGTTCAACGAGATGTTCGGCACCGATTTCCCCGACGACGAGATCGATACCATCGGCGGGCTAATCACCCACCATTTCGGCCGGGTTCCTCATCGCGGCGAGAAGCTGCGGCTGGGCAAGCTGATCTTCGAGATCCAGCGCGGCGACGCGCGTCAAATCCACGTGCTGCTGATGCGCCGCGACCCGCTCGCCGGCCGCCGCAGCGAATCAGCCAGCGACGACTGATCGTCCGGTCCCCCCTCAACGCTCCACCCTTCGACCACATGGCCGAATCGTTCCCGACCCACGCGCGGCGCGGTGCCACCTTCGGCTCCGGCGGCCGCGCCCTGCCCGGCTGGCATTTCCCCGCCGCGCTGCTCGCCGGCGCGGCCAATACCCTCAGCTTCGCCCCGACCCCACATGGCGGCTGGCTCCAGCTGCTGGTGTTCATGTGGCTGTTCGCCCAGCTCGCGCGCTGCGGCACGCGCTGGCAGGCCACGCTGACCAGCGCCGCCTTCGGCTTCGGCAACTTCCTGTCCGGCATCTGGTGGCTGTACATCAGCATGCACGTGTATGGCGAGATGGCCGCCTGGATCTCGGGCGGCGCGCTGGTGCTGTTCTGCCTGTACCTGGCGCTCTATCCGGCGCTGTCCGCGCTGGCCTGGGCACTGGCCTCGGGCAAGCGCGCCGGGCGACCGTTCGCGCCGAGCTGGCACGGTGCCTTCGCGTTCGCGAGTGCCTGGGCGCTCGGCGAATGGGCGCGCGGCACGCTGTTCACCGGCTTTCCGTGGCTGGCTAGCGGTTATCCGCAGGTGGACGGCCCGTTCGCCGGCTACGCGCCGCTGGTGGGCGTCTACGGGATCGGCTGGGTGCTGGCGCTGTTCGCGGCGCTGGTGGTCAATGCGATCGTGCGTGCCCGCGACGGACAGGGCGGTACCCGCGGCGGCGCGCTCGCGCCAGCCAGGCTGGCCGCCGCGCTGGTGGCCGCCGGCCTGCTGCTGCCGCTGGTGCCCTGGACCAAGCCCGAGAACCAGCCGCTACAGGTACGCCTGCTGCAGGGCAACGTCAAGCAGGGCATCAAGTTCGAACAGGCCGGCATCGACGCGGCGATCAAGATGTACACCGGGATGATCACCGAAAAGCCGGCCGACCTGGTGGTCACGCCCGAAACAGCGATCGCGATGACGATGCACGATATTCCGCTGCCGTTCGCCAAAGCGGTGCGGAGCTTCGTCGACAAGACCGGCACCTCGGTCCTGTTCGGTGCGGTCGGTGACAAGGTACTGCCCGACGGCAGCCTCGTCGATTACACCAACAGCCTGTACGGCGTGACGCCGGGCTCGACCGACATCTATCACTACGACAAGCACCACCTGGTGCCCTTCGGCGAGTTCATCCCCTGGGGCTTCCACTGGTTTGTCAGGCTGATGAAGATGCCGCTCGGCGGTTTCGCGCGCGGCGCGCCGGTGCAGGCGCCGTTCCTGGTCCATAACCAACCGGTGATGGCCGATATCTGCTACGAGGACATCTTCGGCGAGGAGATCGCCGCCACCGTGCTCGACAACGCGCCCTCGCCGGGCATCCTCGTCAACGTCACCAACCTCGCCTGGTTCGGCGACACCATCGCGCTCGACCAGCACCTGCAGATCGCGCGCATGCGCTCGCTCGAGACCGGCCGGCCGATGCTGCGCGCGACCAATACCGGCATGACCGCCATGATCGACGCACACGGCCGCGTGATCAGGCGTCTCAAGCCCTTCACGCTGGGCTCGCTCGACGTTACCGTCGAGGGCACCCAAGGCATCACGCCCTTCGTCGCCAGCGGCAACGCGATCGTGCTCGCGATCGCCCTGGTGCTGCTCGCCTTCGCGCTGCTGGCCGGCCCTCGCCTGCGCCGTAGCGATCCGTGTCCCCCCTTGCGCCGTGACGGCCGATCGGCTAACGATCAGGTCTTCGGTTTGCGAGCGGGCTTGCAAAGCTTCCAAGGCGGCAGCGCTTCGTAGTCGTCGACCGTTTGCGCGAGCGGCGGCGCCTTGAACAGGTCGATAAGGTACTGATAGACGTCGACGTTGTTCGCCTTGCAGGTCTCGATCAGCGAGTACAGATTCAGGCTCGTCGACTCTTTGGGCAGCGCCTCTTCAGCTTCCACAAAGTACCGCCTCGCATGCGTCCAGTAGCCGAGGTGGATCCGCTTGTTCTTGTTCGCGATCAAATCGTACACGGCACCGCCGCCGTCGCTCATCAGCGCCGAGCCCTCGCGTATGCCCCCGCCCATAGCGCATCGCCATGTTCCACATGGTGCCCGGGCGCGTCACTGTACAGCCGCACGGGCGGTCCAACCGCGCTCATCTGCACCCGCGCGCCGCGCTTTTCGATTGTGCCACTCGCCCCGGCTCCTTCAGCGCCTGGAGGTTGATTTCATTGCTTTGTGTAACCCCGCTGTCAAGCAGCACATCGCGCATCAGGTTGAGCACCGGCTGCGCCGCCTGACCAACCCGGATTACGCTGGCCGCCATCGTGTTGCGTGAGATGTCGCCGCCGAAGCTGAGCAGCAGCGCAGCAATCCGGTACCGCAGCAGCCCGCCCATAAACTTCGACAGCATGATCTACGCTAGCGCCGCTTTCGTGAACCGCCCCTTCGGGATGATCCGCGGTGGCACCGGCGCAACCTTTAGGCCATGGTCGCAGATCTCGCACGCATACTGGACTCGCTCGTGACGGATCACGCGGATCTGCTGCGGAATGATATCCAGCTGCTCGCTGACCTCGACGCCGATCTCGACCAGCTTCGAGCCATCAGCCGAGCAGACCAGCTGGTCTACAGGCATCTCATATCGAATCACTTCGCGCGGCAGCGCCGGATCGAGCGGCTTGCGCCCGCCTTGCTTGTGTTTGTGCCCAGCCACCTCGATCTCCGCCCGGTCTTCCTGCGCCGGCCGTGTCGCCGCCATCGGAGCCAAGCGCTCCGACTCATTCAGGAATAGGTCGCCTTGGCGGGAATCGCGCTCGACCTTCGTCACGTGTAGCTCGCCACGAAGTTCGTCACGCTCGCCGCGCAACGCATCGCGCTCAGCGATAAGCGCGGCAAGTTCGTTGGCGGTGAGCGTGAGGCGTTCGCGGGGTTATACCTCAACCATAGCCAACCGCCCGCCACTACGGGTGTGTACCGGATCCGGTTGTTTAGAGGTCAGTTCAAAAACCAATGAGGGGCTGTTTACTTTCTCGGCAAGCTGTTAGCCTTGGATGTCTGAACAACGGAACCCAAGGGATGGAAGCGCCAATCATTCATGACGAATTGTGGACACTGATCGCACCGTTACTGCCGCCGCCCAAGCCCCGGCGCAAAGAGCAATCCTGGTCGCCCACGCGTATCCGATCGGGCGGCGTTGAATGGCATCCTGTTCGTGTTGACAACCGGTCTGCGATGGAACCATCTGCCAACTGTATTGGGCTTTGGCTCCGACCCCGACCTGTTGGCGACGACTGAACCACTGGCGCAAAGCAGGAGTATGGGATCGACTGCACGAACTGCTGCTCGACACGTTGCGCGAGGCCGGGCAGATCGATCTTTCATACGCTGCCGTCGATTCCTCGTCGGTACGAACTGTTGGGGCGGG
>JAYFRX010000137.1:0-6876 GCA_040946945.1 Burkholderia sp.
TGCCACGCCGAACCATTGGCACAGCTTGGTCATTGGAACCGAAACGCCTTCGTCTTTCAGGCCCTGCTGGACCGAGAGCATCAGCTCTCGTCCTTTCCCAGCAGAGATGCCAGCTTTTTTCGGGCGCAGATCTCCAGCATGGCCTCGCCGTAGGCTTACTGCAGGTCCTTCAGTTGCCGCTGGTACTGCTCACGGACGTCCTCAGGCTTGGCCCGCAGAGCATTTTCCATGCCGCGCTTGCCGTCTTCGACCCAGCTCTCAATCTCTGCTGGGGTCAGGTCGAACTGGCGGCTGGCTGCGGCCACCGTCGTCTTGCCCTGGATGATCTCAAGGGCCAGCGCCGACCTACGCCGGGCGGTCCAGCGCTTGATCTCCTCTTCCATCATTTCGCTCATCGGTGTCTCCTTCGGGGGAAGTAACACCTGAGCAGGTGTTCGGTGGGTCATTACAGATCGGCCACCGCGGCGCAAGTGGTAGGTTCACGAATCGCTTACAGTTTTACAGTATTTCGCGATCGCGTCGAGCACCGAATCGTCCTCGCCGATCGCCGTGGCGCAGCGAATCTCCACGCCCGGATGAGCCACGCGGCAGGCCTCGACGATCTCGGGCAGATCGCGCCACACATGGCCGCCCTGGCCGACGAACACCGGCACGATGGTGACGGTCGCGCAGCCAGCCGTGACGTGGGCGGCCACCGCATCCTCGAGCTCGGGCGGCATCAGTTCGAGAAAGGCCAGCGCGACGGGGCCGCTGCTGTGGCTGGCGCGCAGGCGCTCGGCCAGCCGCTCGAACGGCTCCATCCAGCGCGGGTCGCGCGAACCGTGTCCGAACAGGATGATCCCGTGTTTGCTCATTCATCTTCCCTCCGTGGTGATCAGTGGCTCAGTGCCGGTCGACCCACTTGAGCCCGAACAGGCCGAGCGTGAGATAGATCAGACCGGGTATCGTCGCGGTCAGCGGCGCGGGCCAGGTATTGAGCGTGCCGATATGCGAGAACAGCGTGTTGAAGAGCTGGAAGCTCATGCCGAGCATGATGCCGCCGAACACCTTCACGCCGACCACGCCGGCGCGCGTGTGCAGGTACGCGAACGGCAACGATAGCACCAGCATCACGAACACCGCGAACGGGTAGAGCAGCTTGCGCCACAGCGCGATGTCGTAGCGCTGCGTGTCCTGCTGGTTCTCGCGCAGATGCTGGATGTAGCGAAACAGGTTGAAGATCGACATGCGTTCCGGCGACACCAGCAGCACCGAGAGGATCTGCGGCGTGAGGTCCGAGCGCAGCGAATACTGCGGCATCGTCACCTGCTCGGAGCGATAGACCGGGTTCAGTGCATCCTTGGGCGTGTTCGGCACCGGCACGATCGGAGAGAGCTGGGTGTCGGTCACGTCGGTCAGCAGCCAGTGGCCCGGCGGCGCATAGCGCCCCGACTTGGCGATGCGCACGTTTTGCAGCTGGAACTTCGAGTCGAACTCGTAGATCCTCACGTTGCTGATGGTCGAGTCGGGCGACAGCGTGCCGACGTTGATGAAGCGCGTGACGGGCTCGCCGTTGTCGCGTGCCGTCAGCGTGTCCTTGACCCACACGCCCGACTGGAAATTCGACGAGACCGAGGAGCCGAGCGCCTCGAGCCGCACGCGCTCAGAGAGCTGGTCGGTGTAGGGGCCGATGAACTCGCCGATCAGGTAGGTGACGATCACCAGCGGCACGCCGATCTTCAGCAGCGAGCGCAGCGCCCGGTTGGTGGCCAGGCCCGAGACGCGGAAAATGGTGAATTCCGAGTTGGCGGCCATCTGCGCGAACACGTAGATAGCGCTGATCAGGGTGGCGACCGGGATGATCTCGTAGAAACGCGAGGGCGTCTGCAGGCCGACGCGCAGCACCGCGTAACCGAAGTTGTAGCTGCCGTGGCCGACCAAGTTCAGCTCGCTGATCAGGTCGAAGAAAAAGAACAGCCCCGAGAACGCGAACAGCACGAACACGAAGGTCAGGTAAATCTGGAACGCGAAGTACTTTTCGTAGAGCCGCATCGGTCAGGCTCCCCGGCGGAACATGGCACGCGAGATCAGCGGCCGGTTGCGCACGCGCATCCAGAACAGGAAGGCGACGATGCAGGCCACCACCAGGTGCAGCACCACCAGGCCCACGCCGAACGGAATCTTGCCGCGCTCGATCTGCGACTGCAACACGTTGAGCAGGTTCGAATACGTCAGATAGATCAGCACGGCCATCACGAGGTTCACGGTGCGGCCGCGCCGCGGGTTCTGGTAGGCCAGCGGGATCGCGAGAATCATCAGATTGATCGCGATCAGCGGCAGGCCGACGCGCCAGGCGAATTCGGCGAGGTTCTCGTCGGTCGGGTCGCGCAGCAGGTCCAGAGTCGGAGTGCTGGTGGTGGTCGGCTGGGTGACCACCTGCTTGCTCTGGATCTTCACGCCGTAGCGCTCGAACTGCATGATCTTGAAATTCGGCTGGCCGGGCACGCCGCCGTAGCGGCGGCCGTTTTCGAGCACGATGAAGCGGTCACCGTTCTGGGCGGTCTCGGTATGGCCGGCCTGCGACACCACCACGTTGACCTTACCCTGCTCGGTGGTGGTGACGAACACGTTCTGCACGTTGGCCTGGTCGGCCGACATCTTCTCGATGAAAAACACGCGATTGGTGGACGGCGACTCTCGGAACTGGCCCGGCGCCAGCAGCGAGACCTCGTCGCGCTGCTGGAAGCGCGCCTTGATCAGCTTGCTCTGCTGGTTCGACCAGGGCCAGCCGACGAAGGCGAAGAAAGCGATCAGCAGGATGATGGGCGTGGCGAACACGCCGATCGGTTTGATCAGGCGCGTCAGGCTCACGCCGGAGGCGAGCCAGACCACCATTTCGGAGTCCTTGTACCAGCGCGTGAGCACGAACAGGATCGACACGAAGAGGGTGCCAACCAGGATCATCGCGAGATAGCCAATCACGGTGAGGCCGATCAGCACGAGCACGTCCTTCGGGCTGACCTGACCGGACGCTGCATAGCCGACGATGCGGATCATCATCGACGTCAGCATGATCGTGAGCAGCACCATGAAGACAGCGCCGGCGGTATACGCAAGCTCGCGCTGGAGGGAGCGTTCGAAGATCATGTTTGAGGCGAAAAGGGCGGGGAGAAATGTAGCGCGCCGCCATGGGAAAAAATAGCGGATAATTGCGGCTTTCGCCCACATAGCCCAGACTTTATCCGAGGACAAGCGCGATGGACTTTAGCATAAAAGGCTTTGATTGGAGCAAAGGTGCGTCTAAGGGGTTCCTGACCGGCAAGTCCGACTGCGTGGTGGTCGGCGTGTTCGAGTCGCAGACGCTGTCCGGCACCGCGCTCAACATCGACGAAGCCGTCAAGGGCCTGGCGTCGCGCCTGGTCAAGGCCGGCGACATGGACGGCAAGGTCGGCAAGACGCTGTTCCTGCACGAGGTCGAGGGCATCGGTGCCTCCCGCGTGCTGCTGGTCGGCCTCGGCAAGCAGCACGGCTTCGACCAGAAGGCCTATCAGGAGGCCGCGCGTGCCGCCTGGCGTGCGCTGCTGGTCACCAAGGTCCGCCAGGTCACCTTCACGCTGGCGCAACTGCCGGTGGCTGAGCGCGGCGCCGAGTGGAGCGTGCGTGCCGCGATTCTCGCGCTGCGCAACGAGACCTATCGCTTCACGCAGATGATGAGCAAAGCCGAACCGGCCTCTGCCACGCTCAAGCGCGTGGTGTTCAGCGTCGACTCGGTCGACGCGAAGGCCGCCAAACTGGCCGCGAAGCGGGCCGTGGCGATCGCCAACGGCATGGATCTCACGCGCGACCTGGGCAATCTGCCCGGCAACGTCTGCACCCCCACCTATCTCGCCAACAGCGCCAAGCAGCTGGCCAAGGACTGGGGCCTGAAGGCCGAGGTGCTCGGCCTCAAGCAGATCCAGGCGCTCAAGATGGGCTCCTTCCTGTCGGTCACGCGCGGTTCGGTCGAGCCGCCGCAGTTCATCGTGCTGCACTACCAAGGCACCGCCGCCAAGGTCGCGCCGATCGTGCTGGTCGGCAAGGGCATCACTTTCGATACCGGCGGCATCTCGCTGAAGCGGGACGAGGGCATGGACGAGATGAAGTACGACATGTGCGGTGCCGGCTCGGTGCTGGGCACCATGCGTGCGCTCGCCGAGATGGAGCTGCAACTCAACGTGGTGGCGATCGTGCCGACCTGCGAGAACATGCCCTCGGGCCAGGCCACCAAGCCGGGCGACATCGTCACCAGCATGAAGGGTCTAACGATCGAGGTGCTGAACACCGACGCGGAAGGCCGTCTGATCCTCTGCGACGCGCTGACCTACGCTGAACGCTTCAAGCCGGCTGCGGTAATCGACGTCGCGACGCTGACGGGTGCCTGCGTGATCGCGCTGGGCCACCACAACAGCGGCCTGTTCTCGAAGGACGACGCGCTGGCGGACGAACTGCTCGACGCTTCGCGAGAAGCGGGCGATCCGGCCTGGCACCTGCCGCTCGACGACGAGTACCAAGAGCTGCTGAAGTCGAACTTCGCGGACCTGGCCAACATCGGCGGCCGTCCGGGCGCGAGCATCACGGCGGCCTGCTTCCTGGCGCGCTTCGCGGAAAACTATCCGTGGGCGCACCTGGACATCGCTGGCACGGCCTGGAGGAGCGGCGCGGCCAAGGGTGCCACCGGCCGCCCGGTGCCGCTGCTCTCGCAGTTCCTGATCGATCGCGCCGGCGCGTGAGCGCAAGGCTGGGAGAGGCAGGCATGACGTGGCGGGCTTTCCGATGACGCGAATCGATTTCCATTCGAACGTCGGCGACTCGCTCGCGTATGCGTGCCGGCTGCTGCGCAAGGCCTACTTGGCGGGCCAGGCCGTGGTGGTCTGCGCCGAGCCGGCGCGGCTGCGCGCGCTCGACGAGCGGCTGTGGACCTTCTCGCTGCTCGATTTCATTCCCCATTGCTCGGTCGACAGCCCGCAGGCCTCGCAGACGCCGATCGCGCTGACCACCGATCTGTCGCGTGCCCCGCACGACGGCGTGCTGCTCAATCTCGGTGCCGAGGTGCCCGCGCAGTTCGCGCGCTTCGCCCGGCTGCTCGAGGTGGTCGGCAACGCGCCCGAGGAACTGGCGGCCGGCCGCGAGCGCTACCGTTTCTACCGCGCCCGCGGCTACGCGCTGAACAACTACAAACAAGGCGGCTAGTGTTCCGTTCTGTTGTTAACAGTACCGAATCCGGTTGTTTAGACACGATTTTTCGATCAGGCGGCAAGTGGCAAGAGCGCTGCCTGACGGGCTTCGAGGGGTGTTTTGAAGCCCAGTTTTTCGAGACGCCATTCGCGATTGTATCGGTTCTTGAACGCGACGGCGGCAGCACGAACTTCTTCAACGTTCTTCAACGTTTTTGAACAGCCGTCCGTGGATGGCTTGCTCCTTCATGGTCCGATTGAAACGCTCGGCGACGCCGTTGGTCTGCGGCTCAGCGACGAAGACGTAGCTCGGCGTGATCCCCCAGAACTTGATCTGGGCGCGGAAATCGGCGGTGTCCCAAAAATAGTCCTGATTAGTTACTTAACTCCGAAGCAGGCATGAAACCAAGTATCGTTCGCCAGATGCTTACGGAGCGTGCGCCATGCCCATGAACAGAATCCAGTTTCAGGCCGGTCTGTCGATGAAAGAATTTCAGGAGGCAGTACGGCAACGAAGCGCAATGCGAGGCCGCGCTGGTCGAGTCTCGCTGGCCCGATGGCTAGGTGTGCCCTCGATGCAAGGGCACTCGCTACGCCAGCGCCTACAACGGCCGGCGACTGTGGGAATGCCTGAGCCAGTCCTGCCGGTACCAATGCTCGGCGATCGTCGGAACGATATTCGAGAAGACGAAATTGCCGATGACGACCTGGTTTCTGGCGATCTACCTGGTGACGCAGAGCAAGAACGCCATCAGCGGACTGGAGCTCAAACGCCAGCTTGGCGTGAGCTCCAAGACGGTCTGGCTCATCAAGCACAAGTTGCTGGAGACCATGTGGCTGTGCGAAGAGCGACGCCGGCTCGACGAACAGGTCGAGGTCGACGACGCGTATCTGGGCGGGGAACGCTCCGGCGGTAAGGCTGTGGGCGTGGCCCGCCCGGCAAGACGCCGTTTGTAGCGGCCGTGCAGACCTCTGACGATGGCCGTCCTCTGTTCATGTGGCTCTCGCCCCTGCCGGGCTTTACCAAAGCGGCCCTTGAGATCTGGGCGGCCAGCAGCCTGATGCCCACCGCGTGCGTCGTTTCCGATGGCCTGTGGTGTTTCGACGGCGTGACGCAAAAGGCTGTTAGTCATGAGCGCCATGTCACGGGCGGTGGCCGTCAGGCCGCGCAGCGCCCCGAGTTCGGCTGGGTCAACACGATGCTCGGCAACCTGAAAACGGCCTTCAAGGGCACGTACCACGCTATCGATCACGCCAAATATGCCCATCGCTATCTCGCTGAATTCGCCTACTGTTTCAACCGCCGTTTCGATTTGCCCGCGATGGCGCCGCGCCTGCTTCGGGCCGCCGTTACGACAAAACCTCATCCTCGCCGTGTGTTGATGGTCTCGGAGTCAAGTAACTAATCAGGAAAATAGTTGAAGGTTGAATGCGGCGGTTCCCGCAGGAATCCGAGAGAATCGGGTTTCCAAGACCAAGTTCCAGAACAGGAGAACCGCCGAGATGAAGCCTACCAAGAAACCCGGGCGTCGTGCCAAGTTGCCGCTGACGGTCGCTGGCAAACAGGAGCACGAGGCCCTGCGCGCCAGCTTTGCCGAGCACGAACAGTTGTGGCTTCCGATGCGCGATCTGATCCAGAACACGCGCATCAGTGTTGACGCGCTGATGTACGACGCTGGCTGCG
>JAYFRX010000138.1:0-6851 GCA_040946945.1 Burkholderia sp.
CTTGCACTCGACGTTGGGCTACGTCAGCCCGATGCAATTCGAGCGGGACTGGTACGCCGCCCAGAACCAACGGGTGGCATAATCTCCGCTCAGTTAATGGATCCGAAATTCGCGGGCAACGTCAGGCCGTCGAAATGTCGCGGCTGGTGCGCACACACGGGGGAGATCGAGAATCAACCCCATTGGGTGCTCGACGTATCGTGGGGCGAAGATGCCCAGCAGACGAGCAACCAAGCCGCGGCCAAAAATCTCGCGTGCGTGCGCAAGTTCACGCTGAACCTGTGGCGCGCATGGAGCAACAGCGGCGACTGAAGAGAGTCAGCCTGAAGAACATCCGTAACCTCGCCGCGTGGGACATCGATGTGCTTGAGTCCATTCTCCGCCCTGCCTGTGACAGGGCCTTCATGCGGCAGCCCTAGGGACTGGCCCAACCGAACCGCTTACGGTGCGCGAGGCACCGACGACTCTTCAGTTCTTGCGCGGATTTTGGCAAGACGCTGGATCGCCTCAAGCTGCGCCATCGCCGTGGCGAGTTCCGACTGCGCCTTCGCGAGGTCGATATCGGACTTCGCGTTCTGCAGCGTTTCCTCGGCACGACGCTTTGCTTCTTCGGCCTTTGCGGCGTCGAGATCCCGGCCGCGCATCGCGGTGTCGGCGAGCACGGTCACGGCACCCGGTTGCACTTCGAGAATGCCGCCGGCGACGAACACGAACTCGTCCTGACCGCCTCCGGACTCGATGCGCACGGCACCTGGACGGATCTGGGCGATGAGCGGCGTGTGGCCGGGCAGAATGCCCAGCTCACCCGATTCGCCCGGCAGCGCGACGAACTTCGCCTGGCCCGAGAAGATTTCCTCTTCCGCGCTGACGACGTCTACTTTGATGGTTGCCATATGGACTCCTGTCGACGGACCCCGGGCGCTGACGCGCCGCTGCCCGTCCCATGCACGGCATGGGTCGAGCGTGTTTGCAGGCGGCGCGCCTCGCGCAAGCGCTTCAGCCGCAATCGACCGAAACGCCGCCTGCCACTCACCCTGACCTTATTACTGGATCTTCTTGGCCTTCTCGAAAGCTTCGTCGATCGTGCCGACCATGTAGAACGCCTGTTCAGGCAGGTTGTCGCACTCGCCTTCGACGATCATCTTGAAGCCACGGATCGTTTCCTTCAGCGGCACGTACTTGCCAGGCGTGCCCGTGAAGACTTCCGCGACGTGGAACGGCTGCGACAGGAAGCGCTGGATCTTCCGTGCGCGGGCGACCGTCTGCTTGTCTTCCGGCGACAGTTCGTCCATGCCCAGAATCGCGATGATGTCGCGCAGTTCCTTGTAGCGCTGCAGCGTCTGCTGCACGCCGCGCGTGATCGTGTAGTGCTCTTCGCCGATCACGTTGGGGTCGATCTGGCGCGAGGTCGAGTCGAGCGGATCGACGGCCGGGTAGATACCCAGCGAGGCGATGTCACGCGACAGAACGACGGTGGCGTCCAGGTGGCCGAAGGTGGTGGCCGGCGACGGATCGGTCAAGTCATCCGCGGGAACGTACACGGCCTGCACGGACGTGATCGAGCCGGTTTTGGTTGACGTGATGCGTTCCTGCAGCTTGCCCATTTCCTCGGCCAGCGTCGGCTGGTAACCTACTGCCGACGGCATCCGGCCCAGCAGTGCCGACACTTCGGTACCGGCCAGCGTGAAACGGTAGATGTTGTCGACGAAGAACAGCACGTCGAGGCCTTCGTCACGGAAGTGCTCGGCCATCGTCAGGCCGGTCAGCGCCACGCGCAGACGGTTGCCCGGCGGCTCGTTCATCTGGCCGTAGACCAGCGCGACCTTGTCAAGCACGTTGGAGTCCTTCATCTCGTGGTAGAAGTCGTTCCCTTCACGGGTCCGCTCGCCCACGCCCGCGAACACGGAGTAACCGCCGTGCTCCTTCGCGATGTTGTTGATGAGCTCCATCATGTTGACGGTCTTTCCCACGCCGGCACCGCCGAACAGGCCGACCTTGCCGCCCTTGGCGAACGGGCAGACCAGGTCGATCACCTTGATGCCGGTTTCGAGCAGTTCGGTCGACGGCGACAGTTCGTCGAACGACGGTGCCTTTTGGTGGATCGAGCGCTGATGCTCGCTCTCGATCGGGCCGGCCTCGTCGATCGGACGACCCAGCACGTCCATGATGCGGCCGAGGGTCGGCTTGCCGACCGGCACCGAGATCGGCTTGCCGGTGTTCTTCACCACCACGCCGCGGCGCAGGCCGTTGGATGCGCCCAAACAGATGGTGCGGACGATGCCGTCACCCAGCTGCTGCTGGACTTCGAGCGTCAGTTCCGAGCCATCCAGAATGAGCGCGTCGTAGATCTTCGGCATGCTGTCGCGCGGGAATTCCACGTCGATAACGGCACCGATGCACTGTACGATCTTGCCTTCTACCAAAGCAGTAGTACTCATCGCTTTTCCTTTCAATACCTGATTCTTTACTCGCGGAAGGGCGCAGTTTCGAGGCAACGGTCGCTGATCCGCTTACACCGCGGCGGCACCGCCGACAATTTCCGACAGCTCCGTCGTGATCGCGGCCTGCCGGCTCTTGTTGTACGACAGCTGAAGCTCGCTGATCACGGTCTTCGCATTGTCGGACGCAGCCTTCATCGCGACCATTCGCGCCGATTGCTCGGACGCCATGTTTTCCGCCACTGCCTGATAAACCAGCGCCTCGACGTAGCGCACCAGCAGCTCATCGACCACCGCCTGCGCATCCGGTTCGTAGATGTAGTCCCACGAGGTCTTGGGCGTACCGTCCGCACCGTTCTCGAAATGCTCGGCCGACAGCGGCAGCAGTTGCTCGATCACCGATTCCTGCTTCATCGTGTCGATGAAGCACGTGTAGGCGATATATACGGCCGACAGCTTGCCTTCCGAGTACGCGTCGAGCTGAACCTTCACGGTGCCGATCAGCTTGTCCAGGTGCGGCGTATCGCCGAGCTGGACGACCTGCGAAACCACCTTGCCGCCGAAGCGGTTCAGGAAGCCGAGGCCCTTGTTGCCGATCGCGGTGACCTCGAACTTCTGGCCCTGCTTCTCGAGTTCCTTCAGCTTACTCACCGTCGTGCGCAGCACGTTGGCGTTCAGGCCGCCGCACAGACCCTTGTCGGTCGTGACGAGGATCAGACCCGCCGTCTTCGATTCCTCGTTCGCCACCATGAACGGGTGGCGGTATTCCGGGTTTGCGCGGCTCATGTGCGCGGCGATCGCGCGGACCTTGTCGGCATAGGGACGGGCAGCGCGCATGCGTTCCTGCGCGCGGCGCATCTTCGATGCCGCGACCATTTCCATCGCCTTGGTGATCTTGCGCGTGTTCTGCACGCTCTTGATCTTGCCGCGGATTTCCTTCATTCCAACCATTGCTTGCTCCTTGACCGAAGCGATGCGTCAGCGCTCACGTGCCTGGCATCGCCTCGAGGTATCCCTCGCGGATCAATAGGCACCCGACTTCTTGAAGGACTTCAGCGCTTCGTGCAGCGCGCCGTCGTCTTCCTTCGACAAAAAAGCCTCGGTGTTGTCTTCGATGCGCTTTATCAGGTCGGTGTGGCTGGTCTTCAGGTACTCGCGCAGGCCCTTCTCGAAGGCAAGCACGTCCTTCACCTCGATGTCGTCGAGGTAGCCGTTGTTCGCCGAGAACAGCGCGACGGCCAGTTCCCAGACCTGCAGCGGTTGGTACTGCGGCTGCTTAAGAAGTTCCGTGACGCGGCGGCCGCGCTCGAGCTGCTTGCGCGTGACGGCGTCCAGGTCCGAGGCAAACTGCGCGAAAGCAGCCAGCTCGCGGTACTGCGCCAGGTCGGTACGGATACCGCCCGAGAGTTTCTTCACGACGTTGGTCTGCGCGGCACCGCCGACTCGCGACACCGACACACCGGCATTGATGGCCGGACGGATGCCCGCGTTGAACAGGTCGGTTTCGAGGAAGATCTGGCCGTCCGTGATCGAGATCACGTTGGTCGGCACGAAGGCAGTGACGTCGCCTGCCTGCGTTTCGATGATCGGCAGAGCCGTCAGCGAACCGGTCTTGCCCTTCACTTCGCCATTCGTGAACTTCTCAACATACTCTTCCGAGACGCGCGCGGCGCGCTCGAGCAGACGCGAGTGTAGATAGAATACGTCGCCGGGATAGGCTTCGCGACCCGGCGGGCGGCGCAGCAGCAGCGAGATCTGGCGATAGGCCCAGGCTTGCTTGGTCAGATCGTCATAGATGATCAGGGCGTCCTGGCCGCGATCGCGGAAGTATTCGCCCATCGTGCAGCCGGAGTAGGGCGCGAGGTACTGCATCGCAGCCGAATCCGAAGCCGAGGCCGACACCACGATGGTGTATTCCATCGCGCCGGTTTCCTCGAGCTTGCGCACCACGTTCATGATCGACGAAGCCTTCTGGCCGATCGCGACGTAAATACAGACGAGGTCCTTGCCCTTCTGGTTGATGATCGTGTCGAGCGCCACGGCGGTTTTGCCGGTCTGGCGGTCGCCGATGATCAGCTCGCGCTGGCCGCGGCCGATCGGCACCATCGCGTCGATCGACTTGACGCCGGTCTGCACCGGCTGCGACACGCCATGACGCCAGATCACGCCCGGAGCGATCTTCTCGATCGCGTCGGTGGCCTTGGCGTTGACGGGGCCCTTGCCGTCGATCGAGTTGCCGAGCGCATCGACCACGCGGCCGATCAGCTCCGGACCGACCGGCACTTCCAGAATACGACCCGTTGTCTTGACGATGTTGCCTTCGGAGATGTGGCCGTACTCGCCCAAAATCACCGCGCCGACCGAGTCGCGCTCGAGATTCAGCGCGAGGCCGAAGGTGTCGCCCGGAAATTCGAGCATTTCGCCCTGCATCACGTCCGACAGGCCGTGGATGCGCACGATGCCGTCCGTCACGGAGATCACGGTGCCCTGGTTGCGAACGTCCGCGCTCGCTTCAAGGCCCTGGATCCGGCTCTTGATCAGCTCGCTGATCTCAGAGGGATTGAGTTGCATATTCGCTCCTGGTGTTCAATTCTAATTCTGTTGCGTGCCGGCTGCCGCGCTCAGGCGCTCAGTGCGCTTTGCATGCTGACCAGCCGCGCGCGCACTGAGGTGTCGAGCACTTCGTCGCTGACCGTCACGCGCACGCCGCCGATCAGCGACGGGTCGACCTCGACCGTCGGCTTCAGCTTGCGTGGGAATTTCCGTTCGAGGCTCGCGAGCAGCTCGGCGAGCGGCGCGCCTTCGAGCGGAAACGCGCTGACTATCTGCACGTCGGCGGCACCTTCGCGCGCATTCTTCAGCGCCTCGAATTGCACGGCGATTTCCGGCAGCAGCACGGTGCGGTGATTGTCGACCAGCATCCGCACAAAGTTCTTCGCTTCCGTGCCGCTCGCCAGCGGCGACTTCACCGCAGCAATCAGCAGTTCGACGATCTGTTCACGCCCGACCTTCGGGTTGGACGCGACAGACTGGACTTCGGGCAGTTGCGCAACCTGGGCCAGCTCTTTGACGAGGGTGGACCAGCAGGCGGCGACGTCACCAGTCTGGGCCACGCGAAACAGCGCTGCTGCGTAAGGGCGGGCGATGGTTGCAAATTCGGCCATGATTAGAGCTCGGCTTTCAGTTGATTCAGCAGTTCGGCGTGGGCCGCCTGGTCGACTTCGCGCTTCAGGATTTGTTCGGCACCTTTGATGGCCAGCGTCGCGACATCCGCGCGCAGCAGTTCACGGGCCTTCACGATTTGCTGTTCGGCGTCGGCCTTCGCCTGGGCGAGGATGCGGGCCGCTTCGGCCTGCGCGTTCACCTTGATTTCGTTCGCGACGGCGATCGCGCGCTTTTCGGCGTCGGCGATGCGTTGCTGTCGGTCGGTACGGGCCTGCGCGAGCTCCTGGTCGGCGGCCTTGTGCGCCGCTGCGAGTTCCGCCTTGCCCTTTTCCGCTGCGGCGAGACCGTCGGCAATCTTCTTCGCGCGTTCGTCGAGTGCGTTGATCAGCGGCGGCCATACGAACTTCATCGTGAACCACGCGAGGATCAAGAACACGACCATTTGCGCAAACAGGGTTGCGTTGAGATTCACGGTGTTTCCTTAGTCTGCTATCCGGGAAAAAGAAACGGTAAGGCGCTCATCGAGTTGCATCCGATCAGTGCCCGGTCTCCGTTCCGCCCTGCGCTCGCCGTGCGGGCGCATCATTTCCGGTGAACCTTAACCTGCGAGCTTCGACAGGAGCGGGTTCGCAAACGCGAACAGCATCGCCACACCAACACCGATCAGGAATGCCGCGTCGATCAGGCCGGCCAGCAGGAACATCTTGGTTTGCAGCGGGTTGATCAGTTCCGGCTGACGTGCGCAGGCTTCGATGTACTTGCCACCCATCAGGCCGATACCGATACAGGCGCCGATGGCACCCAGGCCGATGATGATGCCGATACCGACAGCGGTCAGACCCTGGATGTTGGCGATGAAAGCTTGCATGATCACTCCTTTGTGAAAAGATTTGGCGCGGTTTCAAGGTCGAAGTACAACAGAAGCGCGTAGAGCCCGGAGGGCATCCCCAAGGCAACGATTTCATGATGATGCTGACGAACATAGAACGATTCGGGCATGAACAGTTCGGCCGGGCACTTCCAGCCCAAGTTTTTGGGTGGACGAGTGTTCATTTTCCAACCGATGTCGTCGAGTTCGGCCTGTGAGAACACGGCCAGCTCTGTACCCTTGGGCATGTACCGGTTGGCATGTGCTGGCGCAGCAGCCCGTTGGTGTTCTCGTTACGCCCGCGCTGCCACGGGCTATGCGGGTCGGCAAAGTAGATCTTGATGCCCGTCGCTTCGGAAAGCTGCTCGTGCTTCGCCATT
>JAYFRX010000139.1:0-6847 GCA_040946945.1 Burkholderia sp.
CGTCGTCTTCGCATACGCTTCGATCGTCGAGCTGACATTCACGAAGCATTCTTCAAATTCGGCTGCGCCCTCGTCTGCTGGAACAGCTTCAGGCGTACCGAGCAGTCTTTTTGAACTGGCCTCTAAGTTCAATGTTTACGTCTTCGTTGCGGATGACCGCTACATGAGGTATTTCAACGCCCTGCTAGAAAAACTGGAGCCGCCACAAGTTGCTCCTTCGCCAGATCGCGCTCGACCTTCGTCACGCGTAGCTCGCCACGAAGTTCGTCACGCTCGCCGCGCAATGCATCAGCATCACGCTCAGCGATGAGCGCGGCGAGTTGCAATCGCGTCGCGGCAGCGCGACCGTTCCGAGCCGCGCATAGCGCCGCTCGGGGTGCTTGCTCATCGCCGCGAGGTCGATGCCTTCCAGCAACCAGTGAAACTGCTCGACGCTCAGTGCGATGATCTCCCCCTATGCGTGGCCAGAAAAAAACGGTCCGCCTCGAGCCGCTTCATCAGAAGCCAAAATCCGTTGCGCTCATACAGCAGCCGCTTGATGCGATCGGCACTTCGGTTCCGGAACCCGTACCCCGCCCGACCGAACCGGTCGAGCTTCATCGACTGCGCTACCAGCGCTGAGAGGCCGTTGATGCTCTTGCGAAAGTCAACGGCGTCGCGATGCAGGTACACCTTCCGATCTTCGTCGAAGCGGAACATGCCGTCCTCCCCAACCCGTCCAGCAGCGGGACGCTCACTCCGTTAGGCAGATGCCCCCCCCCCCCCGCGCCCTGGCGTCGTGGTCGCCGCTGAGGCCGGCGCGACCGACCGCCGTGCCCACTTTGATTTCCACGAACGGCGAGGCCGGTTCTGGGCTCGGCTCCGCACGCTTGCGCGCCTTCTCGTCTCGCATTCGCCGGCGCGCCTGATACAAAGCTTGCACAGCAAGCCCGCGCTCCCTCACGTATGACGCCAACCTTACGTCTGCAAGGTCCGCCGCCTCGACATGGCATCCCAATCCATCGCATCTGCAGCTCGCATGAAACTGCCAGGCGTACCTCGCTGCCGTCAAATCCGTCAGAGCGGGTTTATCGATCGCTTACTGTACCCAACAATCATAAGGGCCACAAGCAACTGGCAGGAGAACAGCAGGCGTCCTTCGTGTCGGTGATTTCGTAGTTCAGCACGAAGCCATGCATCGGCGCCAGCAGCCGGCATCGGCCCGAAGATCTGCTCAGTGACGTTGTCGAAGGTTTCCTGCGGATCGGGATCGGGCACCCGGCTGTTCGCCACGGCGGGCGTGACCGATATCGGCGCGCCGCTGCCCGAGGGATTCGTCATGTCAGGCCGCAGGCCGTCAAAATACGGCTAGCTGCCGGGCGGCAGCACCGTGAGCGGTGCCTCGCCGTCGGGATAGAGCCAGCCGAGCATGGTGCCGAGCGAACGATTCTCGAATATCACGACGACGAGATGCTTCACGCGCTGCTTCAGAGTGTTGGGCACGATTCCTCGCTGGTTGGGAGCAAGCCGGGTGGGGGGCGCTGACGGCAGCGTAGTGCAGCGCGCCCCGGCTTGTGTGAACAACACCTGACATAGGCGCCTATTCCCTAAGGTCGCTATTGCCTGCCCCGCTCAGCTGAAGCGATGGCTGAACTCCAGCCACAGCGTGCGCCCGTAAGGCGGATAGTAGCCGGAGGTGTAATACGGCCAGCCGTCCGAATTGTCGCGCTTGTTCGTATTGAACACATTGTTCATTACGAAGGTCAGCGAAGTGTCGCGCGTGAACTGGTAGGACAGGCTCAGGTTGGCTAGCGTGGTCGGCGTGAGGTAGGCGGTCTGCGCGACATTGGGCACCTTGCCGTAGCGCTCGACTTGCACCGTCGAGGTCCACTTCGGGATCGACCAGGTCAGGCTCAGCATCAGCTTGTCCGGCCATTCCGGACTGTCCGTCGGGTTGGTCATCGAATGCAGCACGTCCTGCACGGGGCTTTTGACGTACTGCTGGTAGCGCAGGCTCAGCACCTTGGTGTAATTCGCGGCCAGCAGGAAATTGCCGATGCCGTCCAGGCGGAAACGCCACTTGCCGCTCAGGTCGAGGCCGGTGGTCTTCTCCATCGCCGTGTTGATCGGGTTGATCAGGAGGATGTTGATCGCGCCGGGATTCAGCACGGCCGTCAGCGGATTGCGGACCACCCGCGCCAACGCGTCCACGCAGTCTGGCGAGGCCGCGCTCAGGTTCCCTTCGCGGCAGTCTGCCTCGGTGCGTAGCAGGTTGTCGGGATCGGTGACGGTGACAAGATTGTCGATTCGGATGTTGTAGTAGTCGGCCGACAGATCGATGTCGGGCGTGGGCGCGAGCACGAAACCCGCGCCCCAGGATTTGCCGTTTTCCGGCTTGAGCTGCGCATTGCCGATCTGCAAGAGCTTTGAGCCTGGCGACACGTTGGCGTATTCGCAGCTGGCCAGCGACTGGCCCGCCTGGTTGCAACGGAAATAGTCGGTGGTCGACGAGAAATAGCCCTGGGTCGGGCTCTGGAAGATGTAGTTCATGTCCGCCACGCGAAAGCTCGTGCCGTAGTTGCCGCGCAGCAGCAGCTCGCGCAGCGGTCGGTATTCGAGGCCGAGGTTGTAGGTGAACTTGTGGTTGCGCATGCCGGCGAATGAATAATCGTCGTAGCGCGTCGCGACATCGGCGGTTAATTGGCGGAAGATCGGCACTCGCAGTTCGAGCGCGGCCGCATAGCGCTTGCGGTTGCCGCTCGCGCCGTAGATGCCGTCCGAGTTGTAGTAGCTGCCCTGGCTCAGCGCCGAGTCGATCGAATTGCTGAAGCCCTGCGGGCCGTATTCGATCACGCCGGCGGCCCGCACCGGGCCGGCAGGCAGGCGGAACAGGTCGCCGTCGGTGGCCAGGCTGAAGGTCTGCGTCCAGGTGTTGTTCTGGTTCGCCGCTTCGCCATGGAACGAGCCGAACTGGCCCGGCGTGAGCGGCGTCGAGAAGCGTGCCGGGTCAGGCGCGTAGATCGGCGCGCCGTCGGCTGCGGTGCCGAGCTGCGGGCCGAGGAAATAGCTGTCTATGCCGGCACGCAGACGCGGCACCGTCTCGCGGCTCTGGTAGCTCGAGGCGCTGTAGGTCAGCTCGTAGTTCCAGCTGCTGTCGGGCAGCTTGCCGCGCAGGCCCGTGATCATGTTGACTGCGAAATCGTCCCAGCGCCTATTCCAGACCGGGGCGCCGCCGATCTCCTGCGGCGAGAAACGCCGCGTCCAGGTTTCGTTGGCTTGGGTGAGATCGTTGAAGAAGTAGCCGGTGCCAGCCAATGCCGAGGTCCAGCTCGGGCCGCCCATACTGTTCTCGGTCTGGTTCCAGGCCGTCGATAACGAGCCGAATAACGTGACCAGCTCGCTGAGCTGGTATTCGACCCCACCGTAGAGGTTCTCGCTGACGTTGTTGGTCTGGGTGGTCATGAACGCCGGATAGGCGCCGCCGCTGGCGCAATACGGGCCATTGGCGGTATTGACGGTCGAGGCGCCGCCGAACGCGCCGCTGCCGCCGAACGCGCCGATGCCGCCAAGCGCGCCGCAGGCACCGGCACCGCCGAGGTAGGCGCTCGTACCGAGGTTTTGCCGTGACCAAATGGTGGTGGGCGTCTCGCCTTCGAGCGAGGCCGAGGACATGAAATCGCGCTGTCCCGACCAGATCGGATTGGTCTTGCTGATCTCGAGGCCGAACACTGTGCTCAGCCCGCCGACCTCCTTGCCGCCCAACACCTGCAGGCGGCCGTTGCCGCCCCCGCCATCCCAGGTGCGCCCGCCCTTGACGTTCACCTCGATGCCGTTGATGTGCTTTTTCATGATGATGTTGACTACGCCCGCGACCGCATCCGAGCCGTAGACGGCCGAGGCCGCGCCGTTCAGGATCTCGATGCGGTCGATCATCTCCGAGGGGATGTTGGCGAGGTTCACGAAGTTGACGTTGCCGTTGTAGGCGACCGGGTAGTCCGCCACGCGGCGGCCGTCGACCAGCACTAGCGTGTGGTTGGTGCCGAGCCCGCGCAGGTTGATGGCATTGGCGGCCTGCGTGAAGGTGCCGCCGCTGTCGGCGCCCTCAGAGAAGCCGGTGTTCTGCGTCAGCGACTGCAGCGCGTCGTAGACGTTGCGATAGCCCTTGGTTTCGAGGTCGTTACGGGTGATGACGTTGATCGGCGTGTCCCCCTCCTTCTCCGAGCGCGAGATGCGCGATCCAGTCACCACGAAGGTCTTCAGCGAGGCGGCCTTTGGCTCGGGTGCCGCAGATGACGGCGTCGCAAGGTCGGTCGCCGAAACGGCGCCGGCACTGGCCGCCAGCGGGGTGGCGGCGACGGCCGGCGCGGACGCGCTGTCGGGTTCCTGCGCTAGCGCCGGCGCGGACGCGCTGTCGGGTTCCTGCGCTAGCGCAGGCGCGGACGCGCTGTCGGGTTCCTGCGCTAGCGCAGGCGCGGACGCGCTGTCGGGTTCCTGCGCTAGCGCAGGCGCGGCACCGGCGAGCGAGATCGACAGGCAAAGCGCCGCCGCGCCCCACCCGATCGCGCGGGGTATGTTGTTATGCGAGTTCATGTTAGTGTTGGTGTTGTCTATCGGTCGAACGACCCTCGGCTGACCGGCCCGGTGCCGCTCGTGACGACACCTGGCCCGCCCGCTCCCTCTGATTAGCGTCTTCGCCGCTCGTCCGGATCACGAGACGCCAGGCGAAAGCCATCGCGGATATGGCACGCGAGATTTTTCTAAGACATGGCGTCGACACCCCGGCAAAGACCGGGGAGACTTTATCGACGCGCCCGGCACGTCACAAACGATATTTCTGCATATTGATGTGAGAAATTCAGGTACATTCTGGAGAGCGAGATTCCGCCGTTTTCAACAATGACGACGATTGCATACGCAACCGATCTAGTGTTCCGTTCTGTTGTTAACTAATCTATGTTCACGTAGCATGCCAGTATCCATGGAACGGGAGATACCAGCATGCCGGTGGGACGACCGAAGGCCAAACTGGCTCTGCGCGAGGACGAGCGCTCGCAACTGACTTCGATGCCCGTTCGCGTTTGATGTCGGCGGCGCTCGTGACGCGTGCGCGGATCGTACTGGCAGCGGCAACTGGGGAGCCCAACAGCGCCATCGCCGAGCGTCTGCAACTCACGCGTGCTACGGCGGGCCAGTGGCGTATCCGGTTCCTGGAGCACCGCATCAACGGGCTGTATGACGAAGTATCTCCCGGCAAGCCGCGCACGATTGGCGATGAGCGGCTTGCTCAACTGATTCGCAAGACCTGCACACGAAGCCGGCGGATGGCTCCACGCACTGGAGCGTGCGCAGGATCGCTGCCGAAGCGGCTATCTCGCCGACGAGCGTGCACCGTTACTTCAAGCTGCTCGGCCTGCAACCGCATCGCAGCGCAAGCTTCACACTCTCGACCGATCAATTCTTCATCGAGAAACTGCGCGACCTGGTCGGCCTGTACCTGAGCCCGCCCGAGCATGCCTGGGTCTTGTGCGTGGACGAAAAGAGCCAGTGTCAGGCGCTCGAACGCACCCAACCCATCCTGTCGATGGGCTTCGGCTACGTCGTAGGCGTCACGCACGATAATGTTCGTCACTGCGCAACCACGCTGTTCGCTGCACTGAACGTGCTCAACGGCGCCGTGCTCGCTACCTGCAAGCCGCGCCACCGGCATCACGAGTTCCTGTCGTTGCTGCGCGAAATTGACAAGACCGTCCCCGCTGAGCTCGACGTGCCCTGCATCGTGGACAACTACGGCAGTCACCAGCACCCGAAGGTCAAGGCGTGGCTGGCCGCGCGCCCCCGCTGGCACATGCATTTCATGCCCACCTACAGCTCGTGGCGACGGGGAGTTAATGTCGAATCTGGTGTAGGGCGGTCGGGAGGGATGTGAAAAGGCGGTGGCGGTTGCGTGAGTATGTTGCTTTCCGCGGTAACGCCTAGCAACCGGAGGCCCACCACCATGGCGAAACGTACGCAAGAAGCGCAGAGTAGTCAACCAGCAGAAACGGCAATCAAGGGGCCGTGCGGTCTGGATGAGTTGATCCGGCAAGGCGCACGGCAGATGATCCATCAGGCTATCGAGGCGGAATTGGCGGCGTTGCTCGAACAGTATTCGAACGTGAAGACGCTGGACGGCCGGCGCGCGATCGTGCGCAATGGTTATCTGCCTGAGCGCGAAATCGTCACGGCCATCGGTCCTGTGCCGGTCCAGGCGCCGAAGGTGCGCGACCGTTTGGGCTCGGGGGCGAAGTTCAATTCGTACATGGTACCGCCGTATGTGTGCAAGTCGCCGCGGGCGTCGGCAGCGCCGCCGTTGCGGCGGCTCCGGTTTTTCTAGACACAGATTTGGGGTAAAACGCATCCAAATTCGAATCTGAGATGTTGAAAAAAGTAGACGTGCAGGAAGTTGCGCTGGCGGCCACGGAGGGGCGCGCGTAGCGCGGCCGTAGACGCCGCCAGCGCCGCCGAATTCAAGCGCTGGTCCGTCTGGCGCAAACGCGCTGTCGTCCTGCGCTTGCTGCGCGGCGAATCGATTGACCCGGTGTCTCGCGAAGTTGGCGTCACGATCGCCAAGCTCGAACAATGGCGCGAACTCGCCCTAGCAGGCATCGAAGCCGGTTTGAAGTCGCGCCAGACAGATCCGTTGGAAGTCAAGCTCAAGGAAGCTGTGCATCGCGTCGGCGAACTGACCATGGAGGTCGAAAGGCTGCGCATGGAGCGCGAGCGGCAGGAGCGCCGCCCTTTGATCGTCCGGAACTCGTCGACATGAGCCACACGATCTCCGCGACAGGCAAACCCTTCGGATTGCAACGGGTATGCCAGGCGCTCGACT
>JAYFRX010000140.1:0-6829 GCA_040946945.1 Burkholderia sp.
CGGGTGCTCAAGCGGATCCGGCGCTACTTGGAGGCGGGGCTGATGCGTGACGGGATGGCGCCAGCGCGCCGAGAGGGGACGCCGCCAGGCGGGCCACTGTCGCCGCTGCTGTCGAATATTCTGCTCATGGATTGGGATCGCGAACTGGAGCGGCGAGGTTACGCGTTCTGCCGCTACGCGGACGATTGCAACATCTACGTCCGAAGCAAGGTGGCGGGCGAGCGATTGTTGGTGGAGATGACGACGTTCTTTGCGGAACGGCTGAAACTGCAGATTAACGAGGCGAAGAGCGCGTGTGCTCGGCCCTGGACGCGCAAGTTCCTCGGCTACAGCCTGACAATGCACCGTCAGGCGCGGCTTCGCATTGCGCCGGAAAGCATTAAACGGCTGACGGCGCGTGTGAAGGAACTGATGCGTAAGGGGCGAGGAAGGAGCTTGAGCCATACGATCGAGGTGCTCAATCCGGTGCTTCGCGGATGGACCAACTACTTCCGGCACACGCAGGGGAAGGGCGTGTTGGAAGAACTGGACGGGTGGCTACGGCGTCGTCTACGCTGCCTGCTATGGCGGCGCGCAAAGACCCGCCAGGCCCGCACCGTCATGCTGCGTCGACAAGGGTTAGTGGAAAACCGTGCGTGGCGCTCGGCCCACAATGGACAAGGTCCATGGTGGAACGCTGGGGCCAGCTACATGAACACGGCCTTCCCGAAACGCTTCTTCGACGCCTTGGGGCTGGTTTCGGTGCTGGATACTCAGCAGCGCCTCCAGCGTTGTCCATGAACGGCCGTATGCGGAACCGCACGTACGGTGGTGTGAGAGCGCGACGGGGGTAACCCCGTCCCCTACTCGATGAGCAGGCGAGGCGCGTGCCGCTTCAGGCCGTCGTGCGATACCGTCCCATTAGGCTCGCCGCATAGACCAGTGCCGACAGCACGGTGATCCAGAAGCTGGGCGGCCAGTCGGTATAGTAGGCGAGCGTGACGCCGAACCAGGCCTCGGCCAGCGCGAACAGCGCGGCCAGCCAGACGCCGCTGGCCAGGCGCGTCGTGAGGTTTTGCGCGGCGGCGGGGCCGACCAGCAGCGTGAACACCAGCAGCACGCCGACGATCTGCGTGCAGGCGGCCACCGCCAGCGCGCAGATTGCCAGGAACAGCACCGACACCAGCCGCAGCGACACGCCCTTGGCCTCGGCCAGTTCGGGCTGCAGCGAGGCGAACACTAGCGGGCGCATGATCGCGGCCAGCGCGACGAGGCTGACCGTGCCGATGCCGGCCAGCACCATCAGCGTGGCATGGCTCACGCCGAGCACGTTGCCGAACAGCAGGGCGGTGACCTGGGTGGCATAGCTGGTATAAAAATGCAGGAACAGTAGGCCGGCGCCGAGCCCGAGCGAGAGGATCGCGCCGATCGCAACGTCGCGGCCGGCGAGCTTCTCGCCGAGCGCGCCCATCGCGATACCGGCCGCCAGCGTGAAGCCGACCATGCCCCAAATCGGCGAGAGGCCGAGCAGCACCGCGCCGGTGGCGCCGGTGAAGCCGACATGCGAGAGCGCGTGGCCGGCGAAGGTCTGGCCGCGCAACACCAGGAAGTAGCCCACCACGCCGGCCAGCACCGCGACGATGCCCGACGCGATGAACGCGTTGACCATGAATTCGTATTTAAACATCGTGCCGGTGTCCGTGCGGGTTGCTGCCGTGCGCGCGGCCGCCATGCGCATGGCCATGCGCGCCGTGCGAATGCGAGCCGTCTTCCTCGTGTTCGTGATCGTGCTTTTCCACCTCGACGTGGCCTGACATCACGAAGATGCGGCCATTCACGCGCATCACGTCGATCGGCGAGCCGTAGAGTCGCGACAGCACCGGCCGCGTGATAACCTCGTCGACCGTGCCGAGCGCGGCCGTGCCATTGCCCAGGTAGAGCACGCGATCGAGCGCGTTGAGCAGAGGGTTCAGCTCGTGAGCCGAGAACAGCACGGTGATGCCGAGCTCCTGCTGCACGCGCCGCACCAGCTCGACCACACCGCGCTGGTGGTGCGGATCAAGGCTGATCAGCGGTTCGTCGAGCAGCAGCAGCTTCGGCGCGCCGAGCAGGCATTGCGCGAGCAGGAGGCGCTGACGCTCGCCCCCCGACAGATCGAACAGCGGCCGCTGGGCGAGCGCGGGGCCGCCCACCAGCTCGAGCACGCGCGCCACGTCGGCGCGCACCTTGGCGCTGGCATGCGGCAGGCCCCAGCGATGGCCGTCGGCGGCCATCGCCACGAAGTCGTGGCCGCGCACCCGGCACCCGGCCAGCGCGCTGCGGATCTGCGGCATGTAGCCGATCGCCGGATTGCCGCGCGCCACCGGTGCGCCGGCCACCGAAATGCGGCCGCTGGCGGCGGGCACCAGGCCCAGCACCGCGCGCATCAGGGTGGTCTTGCCGGCACCGTTGGGGCCCAGCACGCCGACGAATTCGCCGGCCTCGGCGGCCAGGCTCACCTCGCGCAGGATCGTGCGTCCGCCCAGTTCGAGCGTGACACGATCGAGCGCGAGCGCGGGAGAAGAAGGTGCCATGGGTTCAGTGTCGGCCCAGCGCGGCGCCCAGCGCATCGAGCTGCGCAAGCATCCACTGCTGGAAGGTCTTGCCGGTGGGTTGTGTCTCGGTGACTCTGACGGTCGGCACCGAGGCGTCCTTCGCGATCTTGAGCATGCGCTTGGTCATCGGCTCCTCGGCTTGGCTGTTGTAGATCATCGCCTTCACCTGACGCGTGCGCAGGTCGTTCTCGAAGGCGGCGATATCCGACGCGCTCGCTTCCGTGTCGTTCATGGTCGCTAGCTGGAAGCGCAGGTTGCGCATCTCCAGGCCGATCGCATCCGACATGTAGCCGAACACCGGCTCGGTGGCCGTCACCGGCACGCCCTTGTACTGCGCGCGCAGCGCGGCGACCTTGGCGTCGGTCGGCTTGAGCGAGGCCAGGAAGCTGGCCAGGTTCGCGTCGTAGTCGGCCTTGTGCGACGGGTCGGTGGCACCCAGCGCCGCGCTGATCGCCAGCGCCGCGGCCGGCATGGTGGCCGGGTCGTACCAGAGATGCGGATTGTCACCGGGCTTCTTGCCGACTAGCTCGGCCACCACGATGGTCTTGCGCGTGGCATTCTTGGAGGCGGCCAGCAGCTTGTCTATCCAGGGATCGTAGTCGGCGCCGTTGTAGACCACCAGGTTCGCGTGCTGCAGCGCGCGCGCCGTTTTCGAGCTGGCCTCGAACAGGTGTGGATCCTGGTCCGGGTTGCTGAGGATGCTGGTCACCGACACGTTGGTGCCGCCGATCTGCTTGATTGCGTCGCCGTAAAAGTTCTCGGCGGCCACCACTTGCAGCTTGGCGGTTTGCGCGGCGGCGGGGGCGGCGAAACCCGCGAGGTCGGCGACCGACAGCGCGGCGCAGCCGGCGGCGAACCAGCGGATCAGGCGGGAGTGGGCGCGCGACGTGGCGACGAAAGTCATGCTTGTTCCTCGACGGGGGTAGCAGTCGCGCGCCCGGAATGGGCGCGCGGCGGGTGCGTCACGCGTGCGGCGCGCCCTTGGGATGGGTCTTGCATTCGCCGCACCGGCCGGTCAGCTCGACCACCTGGCGGTGCATCTCGAAACCGTGTGCCGATTCGCAGGACGAGAGCTGGCGCGCCAGCTCGGCACCGGGAATCTCGACCGTGTCGCCGCAGGATTCACAGATCAGGAACTGGCCCTGGTGGGGCGGCCCGATCTGGCAGCAGGCCAGGAAGGCATTGCGTGATTCGATACGGTGGATGAAGCCATGCTCGACCAGGAAGTCGAGCGCGCGATAGACCGTGGTCGGCGGCATGTGGCCGCGTTCGAGCACCAGTTCGGCGATCAGGTCGTAGGTGCCGATCGGCCGCTGCGCGGCCAGCACCTTTTCATAGACCTGCCGCCGCAGCGGCGTCCAGGTGAGGCCATGCTCGGCGGCAAACGCGTCGGCACAGGCGAGGCGGGCATCCAGGGGCGAGGTCGAGGCCATGACGGGCACCTTCGGAAGGCAGACAAGAGTCAATGATATAACGTATCGCACGCTCCGTGCATGGTCTGCCGCCGCGCACGGGTGCGCGTCATGCGGGAGCGCATCATGCATCATCGAACCCCGCGCTTTCGCCTTGACAGCACCCGTTTGGCATCCGATTATCCGATTGTGATATAAGAAAATAATCATTTGATGAGCGTTAGCTCACTGAATGCCGGATAACACCACGGACAACGAATCGGAGACGCCAGTGAGATTGCAGGACAAGGTCGCGATTTTGACGGGTGCCGCCAGCGGCATCGGTGAAGCGGTAGCGCAGCGTTACCTGAACGAGGGTGCGCGCTGCGTGCTGGTCGACCTGAAGCCGGCCGGCGGCTCGCTGGCTGCGCTGATCGAGGCGCATCCCGATCGCGCCATCGCGATCACCGCCGACGTGATGCGGCGCGAGGACATCGAGCGCATCGTCACGACCGCCAGCGAGCAGTTCGGCGGCGTCGACATCCTGTTCAACAATGCGGCGCTGTTCGACATGCGCCCGCTGCTCGACGAATCCTGGGACGTGTTCGACCGCCTGTTCTCGGTCAACGTAAAGGGCCTGTTCTTCCTGATGCAGGCCGTCGCCCTGCTGATGGTCGAGCAGGGCCGCGGCGGCAAGATCGTTAACATGTCCTCGCAGGCAGGTCGGCGCGGCGAGGCCTTGGTCTCGCACTACTGCGCGACCAAGGCCGCGGTGCTCAGCTACACGCAATCGGCCGCGCTGGCGCTGGTGCCGCACAAGATCAACGTCAACAGCATCGCGCCTGGCGTGGTCGACACCCCGATGTGGGAGCAGGTCGGACGCGCTGTTCGCGCGCTACGAGAACCGGCCGCTCGGCGAGAAGAAGCGTCTGGTGGGCGAGGCCGTGCCGCTCGGCTGCATGGGCCTGCCGGCCGACCTGACCGGTGCCGCGCTGTTCCTTGCCTCGGCCGAGGCCGACTACATCACCGCCCAGACGCTCAACATCGACGGCGGCAACTGCATGAGCTGAGGCGATGGCCGAGATCGTCGTCGCCGGCGAGCTGCTGGCCGAATTCGGTGCCGCCCGGCGCGGCCAGGATTTCGCCGGGCCGGGCAAGTTCACGGGCCCGTTCCCGAGCGGCGCACCGGCCATCTTCGCCGACCAGGCCGCGCGCCTGGGCACCTCGGTGGGCTGCGTGGGCCGCGACGCGATCGTGGCGCGGCTGGCCTCGCACGGCGTGTCGATCGACGCGATCCGCCGCGTGGCGGGCCCGACCGGCCTGGCCCTTAGCCTTCGTGGCCTACCGCGACAACGGCAGTCGCCAGTTCGTCTACAGCATCGACGGCAGCGCCTCGGCTCTGCTGGAGGCCGCCGACGTGACGGCCGCCATGTTCGGGGCTGCCGCTACTACCACGTGATGGGTTCCTCGCCGACCAGCGAGAACGCCATCGCGGCCGTCAAGCGTGGCGTGATCGAGGCGGCTCGCGTGGGCGCGAAGATCTCCTTTGATCCGAACGTGCGCGCCGAGATGCTGGCCTTCAAGCCGATGCGCGCGGCGCTCGAGGAACTGCTCGGTGCCCCTGCCACCTGTTCCTGCACAGCGAAGCCGACCTGCCGTTCTTCTGCGGCCCGCAGCCGGCCGATCGCGGCCTGCTGGTTTACCCCCAGCCACGGCTCGAGCGCGTGGTGCTCAAGCGCGGCGGCGCGGCCGGCAGCAGCGCCTTCGACCGCCAGAGCGAGATCGACGTCGGCGGGCTACGAGACCACCGAGATCGATCCGACCGGTGCCGGCGACTGCTTCGGCGTCACCCTGTTGGCAAATCTGATCCAGGGCTGGCCGATCGAGGCGGCGCTGTCGCGCGCCAACGCGGCCGGCGCGCTGGCGGTGGCCAGGGTGGGCCCGATAGAGGGCAACAGCGCTCGCCCGCCCAGATCGTCGCCCTACCGAGTGAGGTATCGCATGTCCAGCCTGAGCCCCGCCGCGGCCCAGGCCGCAGCCGATGCGCAAGATACGCCCGGCGCGATCCTCGCCGCAAACCCCAAGGGCGCACAGCGCCGCATCTATTCGGTCTGCAGCGCGCATGCGCTGGTGCTCGAGGCGGCCTTCGAGGCCGCTCGAGACGACCACTCGCCGCTGCTGATCGAGGCCACCCCTGCAACCAGGTCAAGCATCACGGTGGTTATACCGGCATGACGCCGGTCGACTTCCGCCGCGAGGTGGAGGCGCTGGCCGCGCGCACAGGCTTCCCGCTTGAGGCGCTGGTGCTCGGCGGCGACCACCCCGACCCGAACCCGGGGCGCCACCTGCGCGAAGGAAGCGATGCAGGAGGCGGCGACCATAGTGGCCGCCTACGTGGCGGCCGGCTTCACCAAGATCCATCTCGACGCCAGCATAGCCTGCGCTGAAGACCGTGCGCCGCTGTCCGACACGCTGGTGGCCGAACCGCGCGGCCCAGATCTGCGCGGCCGCCGAGGCCCCGGCCGAGGCGGCCGGCAGCGCGCCGGTCTACGTGGTCGGCACCGAGGTGCCGGTGCCGGGCAGCGAGACCGCGAGCGAGGCCGCCGGCCCCAATGAGGCCGAAGCCGGCCCGCTGTCCCATATCCGCATGACGCGCGCCCCGAGGCGATCAGCGCCACGCTCAAAGCGCACAGCTATTGTCAAATCTGGTGTACGAGCGATCGGCGGCATGATCAGGTTTGCTGAGCCGGTGTGCTATCGATCACCGGGGTTCCGTCCTTGACGCATAGGAATTTCAAAACGCCAGAGGAGGCGGGCGATCTGCGCAGAAGTTCGCTGGACGGGTAGTGGTGCCGTCGGTGGGCA
>JAYFRX010000141.1:0-6800 GCA_040946945.1 Burkholderia sp.
TTTCGTCAAAACGATAAAGCAAGACTACGTTTGGCGGATGCCCAAGCCTGACGTCAGAACCGCACAGCAAAACTTGGCCATCGCGTTTGACCACTACAATGAGTCGCATCCGCACAGCGCCTTGAAAGACTGCTCGCCACGCGAATTCCGCCAGCGCGCAACTTCACCAACCGAAGCGTGACCGCGTGTCCGGTCATGCAGGGGCAAGTCCACCACGACTGTTCAGCCGACTCGATCAGCTTGAACGTCAGGCCGAGGAACGTCGCACGCGACACGCAGTTGCGCGTGTGTTTGGTCCGATGCCGCACTGTCGCGAACGTCGACTCGATCGGGTTGGCCGTGCGCAGATGCTGCCAGTGCTCGGCCGGGAAGTCGTAGAACGCCAGCCGCTCGTCGCGAGCTTCGATCAGTTTTTCGGCCGCCTTCGGGTACTTTGCCGAGTAGCTATCGACGAAGTCATTGCACCCGACCAGCGCGTCGGCGCGCGTGGCCGCCATCCAGATGGCTTGCAGCGCCTTCTTCGCGCGGCCCCTGTTGGGGCTTCGGCAGCGCGTTGAGCCCGTTCTAATCTTGTGAAACCAGCAACGCTGATGCTTCGTCTGCGGGAGCCCTTCCTCCATCCCCGACCCAAAACCCATGGCGCCGTCGCCGCACGCGAGCAACGGGCCAGCTCGGCAGGCCGCGCTTCTTCAGATCCAGCAGCCGCTCGCACCATGACTCCTTCGACTCCTTCGATTCTCGGTAGCCGTCGCCAATCGCCACGCGGCCTTTCTCGCCTTCCAGCGATCGCCAGCAGGCGCTGGCCGTCCGAATCGTCACTGCCTACGCCGGTGTGAATGCCGTCGGCTCACCAGTACACCCAGCGCGCCGAGGACAGGTCCCGGCGGTTCCACTGCGCGTGCTGGTCGGCCCACTGCGCCTTGAGCCGGCTCACCGTGTTGGGCGACATGCCTGCGACCTCGCCACCCAGCATGATGCCCAGCGCCTCGCTCATGTCGCCCGTCAAGATGCCGCGCAGGTACAGCCACGGCAGCGCCGCCGACTTGCGCACGTACGGGGGCACGACCGCCGAATTGAAGTGGATGGCGAAGCCCGAGCGGTCCCGCGCCTTGGGTACTTTGACCTTCACCGGGCCGGCCGCCGTGACGATCTGGCGCTCGAGCAGGTAGCCGTTACGCACGATGGCGCGTCGGCCATCAATCGATTTCACGTTGCTGTACTGCTCGAGTATAGTTGCAAGCTCCGCTTCAACTGCCTGCTGGATAATCTGTCGCGCACCCTGCTGGATTAGCTCGTCGAGCCCGCGCTTCGTTTCTGCTTTGCCGCTGTTCGCTTCTTTCGTAGACTTTTTCATGGTGGTCGGTTCCAGCTCACGCCGGGTTCGTTGGTTGTGCTTTTGACACGCAACATTCTCAGCTAAACCGCCACCGTCTTCTCAAATTTCGTCTGCCCGCCGTACATCACTTTCGACGATAGCTCGATCTGAAAAACGGCTCATTTCTACCCACACGATTCCGCGAATACTCAAAAAAATCACCGCGATTAAGCGCATTTCCGGGAACACCGGAAACACCGCTTAATCGCGGCATGTGGTACCCATGTGGTGCCTGGGAAAATCCGAGGGCTTAGTTTAGGCCAGCATGAAGACCTTGTAAATCATATACTTCGAGGTCTTTCAGGTAGCGCAGGCCTTCCACCGCCGCACGCGCGCCCGACATGGTGGTGTAATAGGTGACCTTCTGCGCCTGCGCGCTCATGCGGATCGAACGCGAGTCGGCGATCGCCGCGCGCGTCTCGTCGACGGTGGTGAACACCAGCGCGATCTCGCCGTTCTTGATCATGTCGACAATGTGCGGACGGCCGTCCTTCACCTTGTTGACCATCTTCACCGGCACGCCGGCCGCCTCGATCGCGGCAGCCGTTCCGCGCGTGGCAACGATCGGGTAGCCGAGATCGTGCAGCATGCGCGCGACTTCGACCGCCTTAGGCTTGTCGGCATCCATGACCGTCAGCAGCACCGTGCCCGACCCCGGCAGACGCGAGCCGGCCGCGAGCTGCGACTTGAACAGCGCTTCGCCGAAGGTGCGGCCCACGCCCATCACTTCGCCGGTCGAACGCATTTCCGGTCCAAGCACCGGATCGACGGTTGGGAACTTGACGAACGGGAACACCGCTTCCTTGACGCTGAAGTAAGGCGGCTCGACTTCCTTAGTCACGCCCTGGTCAGCCAGCTTCTGGCCGACCATCGCGCGCGCAGCGATCTTCGCCAGAGGCAGGCTGGTGGACTTCGACACGTAGGGAACGGTACGCGAGGCGCGCGGGTTCACTTCCAGCACGTAGATGATGTCCTGCTTCGAGCCATCGGCCTGCAGCACCTGCTGGATCGCGAACTGCACGTTCATCAGGCCGACCACGTTGAGGGCCTTGGCCATCGCCGCGGTCTGGCGCTTCAGCTCTAGCACGGTTTCCTTGGCCAGCGAGTACGGCGGCAGCGAGCAAGCCGAGTCGCCCGAGTGGACGCCCGCCTGTTCGATATGCTCCATCACGCCGCCGATGAACACGGCCTCGCCATCGCAAATGCAGTCCACGTCGCATTCGATCGCGTCGTTGAGGAAGCGGTCGAGCAGCACCGGCGAATCGTTCGAGACCTTCACGGCCTCGCGCATGTAGCGCTCAAGGTCGCGCGGCTCATGGACGATTTCCATAGCGCGGCCGCCCAGCACGTAGGACGGGCGCACCACCAGCGGGTAGCCGATCTCAGCGGCCAGCGCCAGCGCCTCGTCCTCGGCACGCGCGGTGCGGTTCGGCGGCTGGCGTAGGCCCAGCTCCTGCAGCAGCTTCTGGAAGCGCTCGCGGTCCTCGGCGGCATCGATCATGTCCGGCGAAGTGCCGATGATTGTTACGTCCGCGGCTTCCAGGTCGAGCGCCAGCTTCAGCGGCGTCTGGCCGCCGTACTGGACGATCACGCCGACCGGCTTTTCCTTGTCAACCACTTCCAGCACGTCCTCGAGCGTGAGCGGCTCGAAGTAGAGACGGTCGGACGTGTCGTAGTCGGTCGAGACCGTTTCCGGGTTGCAGTTGACCATGATGGTCTCGTAGCCGTCCTCGCGCATCGCCAGTGCCGCCTGCACGCAGCAGTAGTCGAACTCGATGCCCTGGCCGATCCGGTTCGGGCCGCCGCCCAGCACCATGATCTTCCTGTTACCGGTCGGCTGCGCCTCGCACTCTTCCTCGTAGGTCGAGTACATGTAGGCGGTCTTGGTGACGAACTCGGCCGCGCAGGTATCGACGCGCTTGTAGACCGGGCGAACGTTCAGTTCCAGGCGGCGCGCGCGCACCTCGACGGGGCTCGCGGCCAGCAGCTTGGCCAGGCGGCGATCTGAGAAGCCGCTCTGCTTCAGGAAGTAGAGCTCGTCCTTCGACAGGCTTGCGGGCGTTCGACCGCCGAGCGCCCTCTCTTTCAGGATGATCTGCTCGATCTGGGCCAGGAACCACGGGTCGATCGCGGTTTCCTCGAAGATCTGCTGGGCCGACATGCCGACGCGGAACGCATCGCCGACATACCAGATCCGGTCCGGACCCGGCTCGCCGATCTCGCGCACGATCTCGTCGCGATCGACCGACTTCTCGTCGAGGCCGTCGACGCCGACTTCCAGGCCGCGCAGCGCCTTCTGGAACGATTCCTGGAAGGTCCGGCCGATCGCCATCACTTCGCCCACCGACTTCATCTGGGTAGTCAGGCGCGCATCGGCCTCGCGGAACTTCTCGAAGGCGAAACGCGGAATCTTGGTGACCACGTAGTCGATGGCCGGCTCGAATGAGGCCGGCGTCTGGCCGCCCGTGATTTCGTTCTTGAGCTCGTCGAGCGTGTAACCGATGGCGAGCTTGGCCGCCACCTTGGCGATCGGGAAGCCCGTGGCCTTCGAGGCCAGCGCCGAGGAACGCGACACGCGCGGGTTCATCTCGATCACCACCATGCGGCCGTCGTTCGGGTTGATCGCGAACTGCACGTTCGAGCCGCCAGTATCGACACCGATCTCGCGCAGCACTGCCAGCGAGGCGTTGCGCAGGATCTGGTATTCCTTGTCGGTGAGCGTCTGGGCCGGCGCGACCGTGATCGAGTCACCGGTATGCACGCCCATTGGGTCGAGGTTCTCGATCGAGCAGACGATGATGCAGTTGTCCGCGCGGTCGCGAATCACTTCCATCTCATATTCCTTCCAACCCAGCAGCGATTCCTCGATCAGCAGTTCGCGCGTCGGGGAGAGGTCGAAGCCGCGCTTGCAGATTTCCTCGAATTCCTCGCAGTTGTAGGCGATGCCGCCGCCCGAGCCGCCCAAAGTGAAGGACGGGCGGATCACCGCCGGGTAGCCGCTGCCGCCCGTGGCAGCGGCTATCTCGCCGTGCACCTTGAGCGCATCTTCCATCGAGTTTGCGATGCCCGACTTGGCCGAACCCAGGCCGATCTTGGTCATCGCGTCCTTGAACTTCTGGCGGTCTTCCGCCTTGTCAATCGCCTCGGGCGAGGCGCCGATTAGCTCGACCTTGTACTTCTCCAGCACGCCATGGTGGTACAGGTCGAGCGCACAGTTCAGCGCGGTCTGGCCGCCCATGGTCGGCAGGATCGCGTCCGGCCGCTCCTTGGCGATGATGCGCTCCACCACTTCCCAGGTGATCGGCTCGATGTAGGTGACGTCGGCCGTGTTCGGGTCGGTCATGATCGTCGCCGGATTGCTGTTGACGAGGATGACCTTGTAGCCTTCCTCACGCAAGGCCCTGCATGCCTGCGCGCCCGAGTAGTCGAACTCGCACGCCTGGCCAATGATGATCGGGCCGGCGCCGATGATGAGGATGCTCTTGATGTCTGTACGTTTTGGCATGGCTCGAGTATTCAAAAAGTGGGGGCTTCGCGAAATTGTGTGGATAAATTTCGTCATGAAAACACCTAAGAGGACAGTTCAAAAAACAACCTGATTAGTTACTTTACTCCGAGACGATCAACACACGGCGCGGATGAGGTTTTGTCGTAACGGCGGCCCGAAGCAGGCGCGGCGCCATCGCGGGCAAATCGAAACGTCGGTTGAAACGGTAGGCGAATTCAGCGAGATAGCGATGGGTATATTGGGCGTGATCGATCGCGTGGTACGTGCCCTTGAGGGCCGTTTTCAGGTTGCCGAGCATCGTGTTGACCCAGCGGAACTCGGGGCGCTGCGTAGCCTGACGGCCACCGCCCGTGACATGGCGCTCATGACTGGCAGCCTTTTGCGTCACGCCGTCGAAACACCACAGGCCATCGGAAACGACGCACGCGGTGGGGCATCAGGCTGCTGGCCGCCCAGACCTCAAGAGCCGCTTTGGTAAAGCCCGGCACGGGCGAGAGCCGCATGAACAGAGGACGGCCATCGTCAAAGGTCTGCACGGCCGCTACAAACGGCGTCTTGCCGGGCGCGCCACGCCCAGCCTTACCGGCGAAGCGTTCCCCTCCCAGATACGCGTGGTCGACCTCGACCCGTTCGTCGAGCCGGCGTCGCTCTTCGCGCAGCCACATAGTCTCCAGCAACTTGTGCTTGATGAGCCAGACCGTCTTGTAGCTCACGCCCAGCTGGCGTTTGAGCTCCAGTCCGCTGATGGCGTTCTTGCTCTGCGTCACCAGGTAGATCGCCAGAAACCAGGTCGTCAGCGGCAATTTCGTCTTCTCGAATATCGTTCCAACGATCGACGAGCATTGGTACCGGCAGGACTGGCTCAGGCATTCCCACAGTCGCCGGCCGTTGTAGGCGCTGGCGTAGCGCGTGCCCTTGCATCGAGGGCACACCCCAGCCATCGGGCCAGCGAGACCCGACCAGCGCGGTCTCGCATTGCGCTTCGTTGCCGTACTGCTCCTGAAATTCTTTCATCGACAGACCGGCCTGAAACTGGATTCTGTTCATGGGCATGGCGCACGCTCCGTAAGCATCTGGCGAACGATACTTCGTTTCATGCCTGCTTCGGAGTCAAGTAACTAATCAGGAAAATAGTTGAAGGTTGAAGGCGGCGGTTCCCGCAGGAATCCGAGAGAATCGGGTTTCCAAGACCAAGCTCCAGAACAGGAGAACCGCCGAGATGAAGCCTACCAAGAAACCCGGGCGTCGCGCCAAGTTGCCGCTGACGGTCGTCGGCAAACAGGAGCACGAGGCCCTGCGCGCCAGCTAGCTTTGCCGAGCACGAACAGTTGTGGCTTCCGATGCGCGATCTGATCCAGAACACGCGCATCAGTGTTGACGCGCTGATGTACGACGCTGGCCGCGCGCTCGTCGAACAATTGCTGATGGTGTCTGCTCGCGAGGTGGCCGGCGACAAGCCCGCGGCGCGTGCCGCCGGCGACGTGCGCTGGCATGGCTCGCAGCCCGCCCGAATCGTGATGGACGAACGCAAGCTGCGGGTTCAGCGGCCCCGGCTGCAGGACAAGCGCGGCAAGGAAGTGCCGATTCCCGCCTACACGCAGCTGCGCGACGACGAACGGCTCACGCAGCGCATGTACGACATCATGGTCAGCGGCGTGTCGACCCGAAAGTATGACGAGGTGTTGCCTGAAATGGCCCACACCGTCGGCATCTCGAAGAGCAGCGTCTCGCGCGAGTTCGTGAAGGCGAGCAAGAAGAAGCTTGACGGGCTGATGGAGCGTCGCTTCGAGGATCACGACATCCTAGCCATCTACCTGGACGGTATCATCGTCGATGGGTGCCACATCCTCACCGCGATTGGCGTCGAGAGCGACGCCCAGAAGCATTTGATGGGGCTGGCGAGCGGTTCGAGCGAGA